>NZ_LZSW01000032.1:0-1803 GCF_001665615.1 Mycobacterium sp. 852014-52144_SCH5372336 | reverse complement strand
CGCCGACCGACTCAACGCACTCATCACCCAAGCAGCAGCATGAACCCCGAATGTTGCACCAACCACTTGACTTCGAACGGGCGAAGCGTGCATCAACCCCACACTCGCGATAGGCAGAGCCGAGTCAGCCGGCGACTGGTCCGTAGCGGGCGTCGGCCACGCGGTCCAGGGCGACCGCCGGCTCGCCGAACACCATGGCCCAGCCGCGGACCCGCCGGTAGTACAGCTGGATGTCGCCCTCCATCCCAAAGCCGTAGCCGCCGTGGATGTGCAGGCTGCGATAGGTCGCGTCACGCGCGGTTTCGTAGGCGAACGCGAAGGCCATCGCGGCCAGCTCGGTCACGCGGTCCGGTTCGTCGGAGAACGCGCACGCCGCTTCGAAGGCCAACAGACGGGCACCGTCGGTCGCGGTGGCGCTGTCGGCAAGCGGATGTGACACGGCCTGAAAGGTGCCGATCGGGGTGCCGAACGCGTACCGCTGTTTGGCGTATTCGGCGCCGATCTCGACGGCCTTGGCCGCGGCGCCCACGAGAGCCGCGGCGGTGAGGGTGAGCCACAGGTCGACCGCGGCGGTGAACAATCGACGGGCGTGGTGACCCTCGGCGAGGACGGTGGCGTCGCCGCGCGTCACGTCCGCCAGCGGTAAGGAGCCGAGATTTTCGACGTGCTCACGGTCGGTCGCAGACAACGCGACGAGACGCCCGCCGACCAGGGCCACCACGGTGTCGGCCACCGCCCCGCCGGGAACCAGTCCGAGAACATCGCCGTCGCAGGACCGCGGAGCGAAGCTGACGAGCCTGTCGCCCGACATGGTGGCCGCCAACAGGTCGTCGTCGCCGCAGGCGGCCAGCAGTCGGGCGGCTATCTGCGCCTCGATCACCGGCGCCGACGCGACCGCCCGGCCGTACTGCTCGGCGATCAGCGCCAACTCGAGCTCGGAAGCCCCCCATCCGCCTTCGGATTCGCCGACCGCCATCTCGATGACACCGGTCTGGACGAGGGCCTCCCACAGCTTCGGATCGAACCCGAGAGGTTCTGCGGCACGCACCCGTTGCGACGTCGACTCGCGGGTATACATCGCGGCGAAGGAATCGACGAGTTGCCGCTGTTCGCCGGACAGGCTCAGGTCCACCGGACATCCCTCACATGCGAATATGGATACTCTCAGTTTTGAGAGTAACATTATCGCCTGCGCCGCCCGCCCGCCCGGTACGCGACAGATTGGTTCCCGCTCATGCATTTTCAGTCCGACTCCGCGACCGAAACCTTCCGGGATGGCGTCCGCAGACATCTCAGCGACGTGCTGACCCCCGACATCGAGGAACGGATCTACCGCAGCGGTGTCGCGCACGACGACGACTTCGCCAAAGGGCTGGTCGACAAGGGTTACTTCGCTCCGGGCTGGCCGACGGCGTTCGGCGGGCAGGACCGCACCGCCTGGGAAGAGCAGGCGCTCAACGAAGAACTCATGCGCACGGACGCGCCGGTATACCTGTCCGAGACCACCCGGATGGTGGCGTCGATCATCCGGCAGATCGGTACACCCGCGATGAAGGAGCGCATCCTCCCCGGCGCTTTGACCGGCGACGTCACCATCGCGCTCGGCTTCACCGAACCGGAATGCGGCTCGGATGTGGCCGCCGCGGCCACGAGGGCCGTACGAGATGGCGACGACTGGGTCATCAACGGCTCCAAGATGTTCACCACCAACGGTCACATCGCCGACTGAACCGCCCTGGTTCTGCCGGAGGCTCGATCTATTGGATTGCGACCAGGGGCTGGTCGCTCCGTTGGGCATCGTAG
>NZ_LZSW01000031.1:0-143031 GCF_001665615.1 Mycobacterium sp. 852014-52144_SCH5372336 | reverse complement strand
CCATCCCCGATACTGATCGGTCTCGTGGGCTCGGAGATGTGTATAAGAGACAGGCGGTGCCTGCGGGTGGGGTCGAGGTGGCGGCGCGGGGGTGCTCACTCGGCACCGCCGCGGGTGCCCGAGCCTCGGCGTCCGGCCCGGCTCAAGGTTGTGTCGGTGTCGTCGTCGTAGTGCAGCGCGACCTCGAGCGGGTCGGGACGGTCGAGGTCGGCGGGATCGGGCTGGCCGCGGAACCGGTGCCAGAGCCGACGCCCGGCCAGAAGTACCAGGACGGCGCCCGCCGAGAGCGTGATGAAGAACAGCACCTTGCCGTAGGCGTTCGAGTGCACCGACAGCCGTACCGGTTCCCCGAGCGGCAGACCGTTGACCGTGCGCAGCGCGACGTCGACGGCGACGCGCTGGGTGAAGTGCACCTCGATGGGGACCCGCAGCGGAAGGTAGCCCGGTGGCAGCACGATCTCGCCCATGTCGGTGACCGTCATCCCCGGTGGTGCGTCGACGTCGAGGCGGACCCGTATCGGTACCGGCAGGTCGTTGCGCAGCGCCAGCGGCAGCGGGCTGCGTTCGGTCGCCAGCGTGTAGGCCCCGCCCGGGTTGACGATCGTGACCGCTCCGAAGATGTCGTCGACGGTGTGTCCGACCGTCGTGAGTCGTTGTTGCGCAAGGCCGTTGCGGGTGTCGGGCGGCACCGACTGGCTCAGTGCGCGGAGCATGTCCTCGCGCAGCGGGGCGGTGTAGCCGTATCCGGTCAGCCCCGTGCGTTCGTCGGTGGTCAGCGCCGCGGTCAGCCCCCACAACCGTCCGGTGACGGCGGCGATACCCGACACGACGGCGTCGTCGAAGCGGGCGTCGGGGTCGCCCAGCTCGTCGCTGGGCAGCGGGGACATGTCGTCGGGCGGGACGGCGCTGCCTTCGCCGATCACCGCGGTGAGCGGTCGCGGTTCGGCGAGCCCGGCGTTGATCGCCGTGGCGACCGCCCGGAACATCGCCCGCGCGTCGTCGGGGCCGATGCTCCACGCCATCGGCGGCATCAGGATCTGGGTGCGCGGGGAGACGTCGGGATTGAGGGCGCGCCACAGCACGGCCCCCAGGGCGTCCTGGCGCCGGGCCACCGCCGAATCGTGTTGCAGCGGGATGTCCAGCGACGGGTCCAGATACCCCGGCGCCACGGGGTCGGTGCCCGCACCGGCGAGCGCCGCGCCGACGGCCGGGTCGAACGGCGCCGCGACGACCTGCGGTGTGTAGCGGACCGGCTCGGTGTCGGCGACCCCGGAGTCCGCGACGTCGGTGCCGTCGTCCGAGCCCGATTCGGCGGCCGCGACGGCCACCGTCTGGCCACCCTGGTCCGACAGCAGACGCACCGCGGGGCCGGTCAGCGGACCGTCGCCGACCAGGCTGGCGCCGCGCACCGAGGTGACCCCCAGAATCTGGTCGACGATGTCGCCCGCGGAGCGGGTCGCTATCCGGCTGAGTCCGGGGTCGCGGACGCGGCGGAGCGCGTCGAGGTCGGCTTGCGCATAAATGGTGGAGGCGACGCACATGCCAGTCGCCAGGTTCGTGAGCCGGTTCAGCCACGCCACCGCCGCGTCCTGCCCGGTACCGGGGCGGGTGGGGGTGCCGGACCCCGCGTCGGGTCCGTTGTTGACGACGTAGCCGCCCCTCATCGCGTTGACGGTGACGAGCAGATCAGGGTCGACGGCCAGACATGTCGCAGCGCGCACCCGTCCGTCGGGATCGACCTGGGGGCTGGTGGCGAACTCGACGGCCGACAGGAGCGTGTCGAGGCGCCCGCCCGGTCCCAGCGAGGACGCCAGCTCGTCATCGACGAGCCGTACCGGGGTGGCGCCGCCCGGTGCGCCCGCGGCCAGCCGCGGCCGGTCGGCGATCGGCCACAGCAGCGTCAGCCGGACCGGCTTGGACGTGTCGGGCGCTGTGATCGCCGTGACCGCGTCACCTGATTCGGCGCCCGGGTCGGGTGGGACGCCGAGCACCGGCAGTAGGAAGCGGGCGTCGTCGAGGCGGGCGGGCGCGCCGTAGTCGGGGGTGCCGTTGACGTTGACCATCACCGGGTACACGCCGGGCTCGTCGATGCTGAGCGACGGCCGGTCCGCCGACCGCAGGGGATAGGACAGGGTGAACGGAACCTCTTGTCCCCGAGCGAGTTCCGGCGAGAGGGGGACGAACTCGCCGATCGGCTCGTACTGGTCGACGTCGCCGGTGAGGTTGGTGCGCAGGCCGGTCGACGTCCGCACCGCCGCGGCATCCTCCAACCGAACGACCACATCGCGCACCGGCCGGTCGCCGACGTTGAGGACGGCGCCGGCCACCGTGACCACCGGCTCGCTGGTGGTGGTCACCACGTCGGGGGTGACGCGGTCGACGCGGACCTGCAGGAACGGCGTCGAATCGGGTTGGGCGGTGCCCGCAGGCGGCAGGACGAGCGGTAGGGCACTCAGCGCCAGCACGATCAGCGCGGCCAGCGCGCGCGGCAGCGCTGCGGCGGTCACGAGCCCTGTCCGCAACCGTTCGTCCGGCGGCCTGGCTGCATATTCCCCCACTCGTCCCCCTGCCCTTCGGGCGGGCGTCGTCCCCACCGCTCGGCCCCCGGGGACGGTTGGGGGCGTTCGTCGGGACGACGGTTGCGGGTGTGCGAGTGCGTCTGGGGGCGGCGCCGCGGCGACGAGCGGGGCAGGGGCGGCAGCGCGGAGGGGCCGTGGGCGTGCAGCTTGTCGATCAACTCGCCTGCGACCTCGGCGAGGCGGCGTTCGTCGGCGTAGGCCAGCCGCTTGGGCAGTTCCTTGAGCGGCACCCACGCCACCTCGGTGACTTCGACGTCCTCGTCGGACAGCTCACCGCCGAGGAAACGCATCAGGTAGTGGTGCACGGTCTTGTGGACCCGGCGGCCCTCGGTGACGAACCAGTAGTCGATGCTGCCCAGCGCGGCGAGCACGCTGCCCTGCACGCCGGTCTCCTCGGCGACCTCGCGGACGGCCGTCTGCTCGGCGGTCTCACCCATTTCGATATGGCCCTTGGGCAGCGACCACAGCATGCGCCCGCGCCGGTCGATGCGACCGATCAGCGCGGCGACCTGGCTCTCCTTGGGGCCGTCGATACCGTCGATGACCAGCCCACCCGCCGAGGTTTCGTGGACGGTGCGCAGCCGGTCGGGTGGCCGCCGCGGCCGCGACTTCTTGGACTGCCCGCGCTTGCCGTCCTTGTTCCCGTCGACGGCGGCACCGTTCTTCGGTGCGGCGTTTGTGTGGCCGGCCGGTGGCTGCGGTATGGGGCGGCGCTGCGCCGATGGGTCGGGTGCGGCCTCGGGCGGACCTGCCGCGCGTCGGCCACGACGTCGCCCGCGGCGCCGTCGTGGTTTGGCCTGTTCGCCGTCCGACACCCAAGCGATAGTAGCTGCCACGCATATTCGCCCCCGCCGCACTCACCGGTCGTGATAGAGCCGTTGCACATTTGTGTGGCTCCGCGGCCCGGGGGCCGTTTGGTCGTCGCCTGACTGGGTTGGATCGTCCGGCTCCTCAACGCGGCCCGGGGGCCGCTTGATCGTCGCCTGACTAGGTTGGATTGTCCGGCTCCTCAACGCGGCCCGGGGGCCGCTTGATCGTCGCCTGACTAGGCTGTCCGAACGTGCCCGCCTCCTCCACCGACGCCGAACTCCTTGCCACCGCGCAAGTGGAGCTGAACCGCCACGGCGAGGTGCTGCGCGAACTCGGCCGGCTGTTCGCCGACGCCGGTCATGAGTTGTATCTCGTCGGCGGCAGTGTCCGTGACGCGCTGCTGGGCCGTGCGCTGACCGACCTCGACTTCACCACCGACGCCCGCCCCGACCGGATGCAGAAGTTGCTGCGGCCGTGGGCCGACTCGCTGTGGGACACCGGCATCGAATTCGGCACCCTCGGCGTCGCCAAGGGTGACGAGCGTCTCGAGATCACCACCTACCGCGCCGACACCTACGACCAGGTGTCCCGCAATCCGGAGGTGCGCTTCGGCGACAACCTCGACGACGACCTGGTGCGGCGCGACTTCACCGCCAACGCGATGGCCGTGCGCATCACCGCCGACGGACCCGCCGGCTTCCACGACCCGCTGAACGGGCTGGCGGCGCTGCGCGCGAAGGTGCTCGACACCCCCGCCGCGCCCGAGGTGTCGTTCGGCGACGACCCGCTGCGCATGCTGCGCGCCGCGCGATTCGTCTCGCAGTTGGAGTTCACCGTCGCACCGCGCGTGATCAGCGCGCTGGTGGAGATGGCGCCGCAGCTGGGACGCATCACCGCCGAGCGGGTGGCCGCCGAACTGGACAAGCTGCTGCTCGGCGCCGACCCGGTCGCGGGCGTCGACCTGATGGTGCAGACCGGGCTGGGCGAGGTGGTGTTGCCCGAGGTCGGCGCGATGCGCATGGCGATCGACGAACACCACCAGCACAAGGACGTCTACTGGCATTCGCTGACCGTCCTGCGGCAGGCGATCGCGCTCGAGGACGACGGACCCGATCTGGTGCTGCGCTGGGCGGCGCTGCTGCACGACATCGGCAAGCCCGCCACCCGCAAGCACGAACCCGACGGCGGGGTGAGCTTTCACCATCACGAGGTGGTCGGCGCGAAGATGGCGCGAAAACGGCTGCGCGCGCTGAAGTATTCCAAGCAGATGGTCGACGACGTATCGCAGCTGGTGTACCTGCACTTGCGGTTCCACGGCTACGGCGGCGGCAAGTGGACGGATTCGGCGGTGCGTCGGTACGTGACCGACGCCGGTCCGCTGCTGCCGCGGCTGCACAAGTTGGTGCGGGCCGACTGCACGACGCGCAACAAGCGTCGCGCGGCCCGGCTCCAGGCCAACTACGACGACCTCGAGCAGCGGATCGCCGAACTCGCCGAGAAGGAGGATCTCGCGCGGGTGCGCCCCGATCTCGACGGCAACGAGATCATGGAGATCCTCGGCATTCCCGCCGGTCCTCAGGTCGGCCAGGCGTGGCAGTACCTCAAGGAGCTGCGTTTGGACCGCGGACCGCTGTCGCGCGACGAGGCCGTCGAGGAACTGCTGGCGTGGTGGAACGCCCGCGGCGGGCAGTAACCACGCGCCGGGTCCGCACAGCGGACTCACTCGCCGAGCCCGACGTTTCGGTTGGTCAGCGCGCGCGAATTCGACCATTGCGTCGGTCTCGAGCGAGGCGGAGGCGTGTGGAACCTGCGGCTGGAGCGGTGCGTCTCATCAGTCATGGACTACTGCCTCGGTGACGGCGACGGCTCAGCGACGATCTGGTCCGCGACGCCCGACGTGGATGTCGACGGTGACGGCGTATTCGAAGCGGTCGGGCTCGACTTCGACGGCGACGGCATGCTCGACGACGCGATGGCCGACCTGGACGACGACGGTATCGCCGAGCGCCTCGTGCGCGACCATGCCGACGCCGCAACCCATTTCGCTGACGACGGCACCGGAACCTGGACGCTCAGCGTCGAGCGCGGGCTGCGCTGGTTCGGCCTCGACGAGGTCGAGCAATTCGGTGGGCCGACGGTCGACCTGGACGCCGACGGCCACGTCGACGACCGACTGGTGGACGCCGACGCAGACGGGCTCGCCGATCGGGTGCTCGCCGGCGAGAACGCCTACGTCGACGCCGATGCCGACGGCAAATGGGACATCAAGCTGACCGACAGTGACGGCGACGGCCGCGCCGATTCGGCCGTCGAACTGTGATGCGGGCTAGTCGCGGCCAGACCCCGGCGGGCCGGCGAACGCCTGCGCGATGCCCAGCCACTGTTCGGCGTCGTCGCCGACGGCGCGCACTTCGAGTTCCGCGGGCGGGCGCCGCTGGGTCACGAGCATGCAGAAGTCCTCCGCCGAACCGGTGACCCGCTGGTCGGCGTCCTCCGGTCCCCACGACCACGTCGACCCGTCCGGGGCGCGCAACTCGACGCGGAACGGTTCGGCAGGCGGCTGACGGCCGTTGACCACGAACGCGAAGTCGCGGGTGCGCACGCCGATGTGGGCGATCGAGCGCAACCGCGCCGTGGGCGGTCTGCGCACACCGAGGGCGTCGGCGACGTCGAGTCCGTGTGCCCACGTCTCCATCAGCCGCGCGGTCGCCATCGACGCGGCGCTCATCGGCGGGCCGAACCAGGGCAGCTTGCGGCCCTCGGCGACGGTCAGCAGCTCGTCGTGCAACCGGGACCGGGTCGTGCGCCACTCGTCGAGCAGGTCCGCTGGCGGCATGGCCGCCAACTCCTCGGCGCCTGCGTCGACGAAGCCGGTCGGGTTCTTGCCCGCCTCGTCGAGCAGGCCGGCGAACGCGGCCTCGTCGGTGACGGCGGTCAACGCGACACGGTCGGTCCACAGCAGATGCGCGATCTGGTGAGCGATCGTCCAGCCTTCTGCCGGAGTGGGTTCGGCCCACCGCGCGGCGGGAAGATCGGCCACGAGGCCGTCGAGTTCGTCGCTCTCGGCGCGCAGGTCGGCCACCATCGGCGCGGCACCAGCCATGCCGGTCACCTTAACCCGGGGTCGGAGCCGCTCGTCTCGCGATCGCCGCGTGCGCGGCCAGACCGGCGAGGTATACGCCGACGCCGGCCAACGCCAGCGCGGGTTGGTGTCCGTCCGCAGGAATCACGCTCGCCGTCAACGCGATCGCGCCGATGAATGCCATCCAGAACAGCGAGTCCTGCACGGTGAAAACGTGGCCGCGCAGGCCGTCGTCGACGTCGAGTTGCATGGCGTTGTCCGCGCACAGCTTGACCACCTGACCGGCCATGCCGAGCAGGAACCCGCACACCACCATCATCGCCAGCTGCAGCCCGGACCCGGCCAGCTGGACCAGCGCAGCGATCGCCAAGGCGCCGTTGGCCGTGGCGTACCGGCCCCAGCGGCGCACCGCCACCGGCATGATCGCGGCGGCGATGAAGGCCCCCGCGCCGGTCGCCGCGACGAACAGCACCGCGGTGCCCAGCCCGGCGACCTGTTGAGTGTCGGTGTGGCGCACCATCACCAGCACCAGCAGGCTGTTGATCCCGAACACCATCCGATGCGCGGCCAGCCCGGTCAGCGTGGCGGCCACGGCGGGCACCGCGATCACGGTTTTCACGCCGTGCACCCAACCGGTGGCGACTGCGTAGAGCACCGAGCCGTGTACGGCACGCGCACTGTCGTCGGGCCCCAGCATCCGCGGCGGGAAACGCCACGCCAGCCACAGCGCCAGCGCCACCGGGGCGGCCACGATCAAGATGATGACCGCGGCGCCTGCGTCGTCGGCGCCGAACAGCCAACGGGGCAGCAGCATGAAGTTGGCGCCGAGGAACGCGGCCGCGGCACCGGTCGCGATCGCAACCGAGTTCATCGCCACCACTTGTTCTCTGGGCACCACGTGCGGCAGCGCCGCCGACAACCCCGACGACACGAAGCGGGTGAACCCGTTGACGATCAGCGCGCAGCACAGGATCGCTAGGTCGCCCGCGCCGGATTCGAGCAGCTGCGCGACGGCCAGCACCAACACCAGGCGGCCGGCGTTCGCCGCGACCAGCACCAGCCGACGATCCCAGCGGTCGAGCAGCGCGCCGGCGAACGGGCCGAGCAGCGAGTAGGGCAGGAACAGCACCGCGAACGCCCCGGCGATCGCCCACGGTTCTGCGGCGCGCTGCGGATTGAACAAAATCGCGCCCGCCAACCCTGCCGCGAACAGGCCGTCGCCGAACTGACTCACCAGCCGCAGTTCCAGCAGACGCCGAAACTCGGGCAGGCTGCGCACCGACCGCCAGACGGCGACGGGCGCGCGGAAATCGGGCACGGGAGATCACGTTCTCAGAAGCGGCGGATCGGACCGCATCCACAGTACAAATATCGCGGCGGCGTCGCGCTTGTCCGCCACGACAGGCGTTGCCGGTGCCATGATGGACGGGTGGCGCAGTCAGAGGACCCGGAGGATTTCATCGCCCCTGCCGCGCCTCGAGTGCGGGCGGGGACGTTGCTTCTCGCCAACACCGACCTGCTGGAGCCGACGTTCCGCCGCAGCGTCATCTACGTCGTCGAGCACAACGACGGCGGCACGCTCGGCGTCGTCCTGAACCGGGCGAGCGAGACCGCGGTCTACAACGTGTTGCCCCAGTGGGCCAAGCTGGCCGCCAAACCGAAGACGATGTTCATCGGCGGACCGGTCAAACGCGATGCGGCGCTGTGCCTGGCGACGCTGCGCGCCGGGATGGAGCCCGCCGACGCCCCCGGTCTGCGCCATGTGCAGGGGCGGATGGTGATGGTCGACCTGGACGCCGATCCCGACTCGATCGCCCCGGTGGTGGAAGGGATAAGGATCTTCGCCGGCTACTCGGGGTGGACGATCGGCCAACTCGAAGGCGAGATCGAGCGCGACGACTGGATCGTGTTGTCCGCCCTACCGTCCGACGTTCTGGTCGAACCGAAGATTGACCTGTGGTCGCGGGTGCTGCGCAGACAGCCCCTTCCGCTGTCGTTGCTCGCCACGCATCCGATCGACGTCAGCCGCAACTAGACCTCAACTGCAGGACAGCGTGCAGGTGGCGCACGCGCCGCCGCAACCGCCCGCCTCGCTGCGCTCAGCGCGCGATAGCCGGACGGCCATTTTCGCGCTCTGCCAGCATCCGGCTCCGACGGTTCCCAGCGCTCCGACCACGCAGACGATCAACACGACGAGGGCCGTGCCGGGATCGGCCGCCAGTGCGACCGCACCGCCGGCTGCCAGCATCGCGGCGGCCGCCAGTTGGGTCGGCGCCACCGAGCGCAACACCGTGCGCACGGGGTCTTCGGGTTGCGGTCGGCTGAGTAGCCATCCACCGACCGCGGCGATGGCGCCGGCAGCGCACAGGCAGAGCACCGCGGCGATGAGCATGGGCCACAGGATATCGAGGCCCGTCGCGATCGACGAGTTGGGACGTCCCCCGGGCGCCAGGCTTCGCCCGGGGGACGGGCCTAACCCGGCAGGCCCGGCTGGGTTCCCAGCGCAGTCGCGCTCGGGGACCGCGGGGCGGCCGGCGCCGTCGCTGCTGACGGCGGATTCGACACCGGCGATGCCGCGCCGGGAGCGGCCGGGGCGGGTGCACCGGGGGCGGCAGGCGCAGCGGGGGGTGCTGCGGCGGGCGCCCCGGGGACCGTCACCCGGAAACCGTTGACGATTGCGTCCGTGGCCTCAGCGGCCGGGACAACCTGGTCGACGCTCGTGGTGACGGACAGCGACACCAGATACTTGTCCGGTCCGGCCACGGCGATGACGTGACGCCGCGAGGTGTTCAGCGTCATGTTGTTCTCGCGGTAGGTTCCCTCGATCAACGCCGACGGCATGCCCCCGAACTCGGCCAGCGACGCGTCGGTGCTGCGCCATGCGGGCAGCTGCTGGCTGTCGATGAAGCCGTGGCTGATCGCCTCTTTGGGGTCGAAGTCGCCGACGAGCTTGTACACCACGACCTGAGCGTTCGAGGTGTACAACCCGTTGCCGCCGACCCGGTCCGCGATCACCGCGAAGGCATCGGGGACGTTCGGGTCCGGGACGTGCTCCCAGCCGCGCGGCATCGGCAGCACGATGGTGAGCGCCTTGAAGTCGCGGCTGTTCTGTGGCTCGAGTTTGACCCCCTTGTCGGAGAAGAACTCGGTGAGCGTGCCGGAGGTGGCGGGCATGATCGTCGCGACCGGCGCCGGGGGGACGGGTTGGGCGGCCAGGCCCGGGGCCGCGGTACCGGCCGGTGTCGCCGCGCCCGCCGGAGTGGCCGCGCCCGCTGGCGTTGCCGCACCGGGAGTCGCCGCGCCCGCCGGAGTCGCAACGCCTGCCGGAGTTGCTGCGCCGGCTTGGGCCGCCGCGCCGGCCGGAGTCCCCGCGGTGGCAGACGTCACACCCGGTGCGGTCACCCCCTGTTGGGTGAGGGGCTGGGCGTTCGGTGTGACCGTGACGGTCTGCGTGACCGTGGGCAACGCGGGCTGGGGTGGCTGCGGAACGAGAGGTTCGGCCGATGCGGTCGTGCCCGCAAAGCCGAGGACGCCGGCGGTGGCGGTGGCCACACTTGCGGCCAATATCCGCCAGCGAGGGGCGATCTCGATCATCTGCGTCGGTCCTTCCGAGCTGCACGGGAAGAGGTCAGGCGCTGACTGTATCGACCCGCGAAGCACGGCGACCAGCGTCGGAATCGACCTGCAACCGTGTTCTGACTTCCCCGCAATGCAACCGAGACCGACCCGTGGCCGAAGCACCGCGAATATCGGTGCTTATACCCTGTTCACGTGACAGACGCGCCGACCACAGACACCCCGCAGCACCGCTACACCGCGGAGCTGGCCGGGCAGATCGAGCGCACCTGGCAGCAGCGGTGGGCCGACGCGGGGACCTTCCACGTGCCGAACCCCGTCGGGTCGCTGGCGCCCGCCGACGGTTCGCCGGTGCCCCCCGACAAGATGTTCGTCCTGGACATGTTCCCGTATCCGTCGGGTGAGGGCTTGCATGTCGGGCACCCGCTCGGTTACATCGCCACCGACGTCTACGCCAGGTACTTCCGGATGACCGGGCATAATGTGTTGCACGCCTTGGGGTTTGACGCGTTCGGTCTGCCCGCCGAGCAGTACGCCATCCAGACCGGGACGCATCCCCGGATTCGCACCGAGGCCAACATCGTCAACTTCAGGCGCCAGCTGGGCCGGCTGGGGTTCGGTCACGACTCGCGCCGCAGCTTCGCCACCACCGACGTCGACTACTACAAGTGGACGCAGTGGATCTTCCTGCAGATCTACAACGCGTGGTTCGACCCAACCGCACAGAAGGCCCGGCCGATCGTGGAACTGGTCGAGCAGTTCGAGTCGGGGGCGCGCAGCCTCGGCGACGGCCGGTCGTGGACGGACCTGTCGAAGGGTGAGCGCGCCGACGTCATCGACTCGTATCGGCTGGTCTATCAGTCCGACTCGCTGGTGAACTGGTGCCCGGGGTTGGGCACGGTACTGGCCAACGAGGAGGTCACCTCCGACGGCCGCAGCGAGCGCGGGAACTTCCCGGTGTTCCGTAAACGGTTGCGGCAGTGGATGATGCGCATCACGGCGTACTCCGATCGCCTGCTCGACGACCTCGAACTGCTGGACTGGCCGGAGAAGGTCAAGACCATGCAGCGCAACTGGATCGGCCGGTCGACGGGGGCATCGGTCTTGTTCGGCACCGAGGTCGGGGACATCGAGGTGTTCACCACCCGCCCCGACACCCTGTTCGGCGCGACGTACATGGTGCTGGCACCCGAGCACGAACTAGTCGACAAGGTGGTCGCCGACCAGTGGCCCTCCGGTGTCGCCGAGCGATGGACGTACGGCGCCGCGACGCCCGCCGAAGCCGTCGCCGCCTACCGCGCGGCGATCGCGGCGAAGTCGGACCTGGAGCGGCAGGAGAACAGGACCAAGACCGGTGTGTTCGTCGGCGCGTATGCGACGAATCCCGCCAACGGTCAACGCGTGCCGATCTTCATCGCCGACTACGTTCTGCTGGGCTACGGCACCGGAGCTATCATGGCGGTGCCGGGACACGACCCGCGCGACTGGGAATTTGCCAACCAGTTCGGGCTGCCGATCGTGGAAGTCGTTGCCGGCGGCGATGTCTCGCAGGACGCGTACACCGGAGAAGGCGAGATCGTCAACTCCGACTACCTCAACGGGCTGAGCGTGGCCTCGGCGAAGGAGGCCATCACCGCGCGGTTGGCGGCAGAGGGTCGCGCCCGGGAGCGCGTCGAATACAAGCTGCGCGATTGGCTTTTCGCGCGTCAGCGGTACTGGGGCGAGCCGTTCCCGATCGTCTACGACGAGGACGGCCGCGCGCACGCGCTGCCGGAGTCCGCGCTGCCGGTCGAGCTGCCCGACGTACCCGACTACTCGCCGGTGCTGTTCGATCCCGACGACGCCGACAGCGAGCCGTCGCCGCCGCTGGGCAAGGCCACCGACTGGGTGAACGTCGAGCTGGATCTCGGCGACGGGCTCAAGCGCTACACCCGCGACACCAACGTGATGCCGCAGTGGGCCGCCAGCTCCTGGTACGAGCTGCGTTACACCGACCCGCACAACTCAGAGGAGTTGTGCGCCAAAGAGAACGAGGCCTACTGGATGGGGCCGCGGCCCCTCGAACACGGAGCCGACGACCCGGGTGGTGTCGACCTGTACGTCGGCGGCGTCGAGCACGCGGTGCTGCACCTGCTGTACGCGCGGTTCTGGCACAAGGTGCTCTACGACCTCGGCCACGTCAGCTCCTCTGAGCCCTACCGCCGGCTGGTGAACCAGGGCTACATCCAGGCGTTCGCCTACACCGACTCCCGCGGCGCATACGTGCCCGCCGCGGAAGTGGTTGAGCGGGAGGGCAAGTTCTACTGGCCCGGCCCTGACGGTGAAATAGAGGTCTTCCAGGAGTTCGGGAAAATCGGCAAGAGCCTGAAGAACTCGGTCTCACCCGACGAGATCTGCGACAACTACGGCGCGGACACACTGCGGGTTTACGAGATGTCGATGGGGCCACTGGAGGCGTCGCGGCCGTGGGCCACCAAGGACGTCGTGGGCGCACACCGGTTTCTGCAGCGGGTGTGGCGCCTGGTGGTCGACGAGGAGACCGGCGCCAACCGCGTCGCCGAACACGAGGCGATCGACGAGCCGACGCTGAAGTTGTTGCACCGCACCATCGCCGGAGTGTCCGACGATTACACGAGCCTGCGCAACAACACCGCGGCGGCCAAACTGATCGAGTACACCAACCACCTGACCAAGGAGGGGGTGACGGCACGCGCGGCGTTGGAGCCGCTGGTGTTGATGGTCGCGCCGCTGGCCCCGCATCTGGCCGAGGAGTTGTGGCGTCGCCTGGGTCACGAATCGTCGCTGGCGCAGGGCCCGTTCCCGGTGGCCGACCCGCAGTATCTGGTCGAGGAGACCGTCGAGTACCCCGTGCAGGTCAACGGAAAGGTGCGCGGCCGGGTGACGGTCGCCGCGGACGCGGATGCCGACGCGCTGGAAGCCGCCGCGTTGGCCGACGAGAAGGTTCAGGCGTTCATCAACGGCGCAACGCCGAAGAAGGTCATCGTGGTGGCCGGCCGCCTCGTCAACATCGTCGTCTAACGCGCGATTTCGGTGTAGTTGGTTGCGACTGGCGCAACCATTGACACCGAAATAGCGGCACAGGGAACCGGAGGAGCGGTTGCCGCGTCCATCACTAAGTGCTCAACGCTCATCTCCGTCGGCACGACGGTGTGCTGACGCTCGGCCAGGCTCGCCTCATGGGGATGAGCAGGTCCGCCGTTCACAGGCGCGTGCGGTCCGGACAGTGGCGGCAGTGCGCACGCGGCGTCTACTTCGTCGACGACCGGCCATTCAGTGACGCCGCGCGTATACGCGTCGGGGTGTGGAGTTGCGGGGAGACTGCCGTCGCGAGCGGCTTGACAGCTGCGTGGTGGCACAGCCTCACCCGCTTCGCACCGAATCTCGTTGACGTCACCATGCCTCGCAACGGCAGCGGCCGAGCTCCCAGCGGCGTGAGGATGCGCCGCCGGAACCTCGCATCCGAGGACATCGTCGAATGCAAGGGGCTACGCGTCACCTCCCGACCATTGACCGTTCTTGAGGCCGCCGTCCGGACACGCGATGGCGCAAAGATCATGGATCGCGCACTCCAGGCGGATGTAGCGCTGCGGGATCTGTGGCGCGCCCAACTCCGCAACAAGGGCCGCTACGGTTCACCGGCGGCGCGCGTACTTCTGCAGGCGGCGTCGGACGGCGCGCGGTCGACGGCCGAGCGGCTGCTGCTCAGGCTGCTCCGGGAGGCCGGGATCACCGGGTGGCAAGCGAACTACCCGGTGGGCAAATATCGCGTCGACGTGGGATTCAAGGGCCAGAAGGTCGCCATCGAAGTTGACGGCTTGGCGTTCCATATCGGTTCTGACGAGTTCCATCAGGATCGGGTGCGACAGAACGACATAACCCTTCTGGGGTGGCAGGTGCTGCGCTTCACCTGGCTCGACCTCACGGAGTACCCCGACCGCGTGATAGCGCTCATCAAATCGGCGATTTCGGTGTAACTGGTTGCGCCTGCCGCGACAAACTACACCGAAATCACCGAACTACTAGCGGGGGCGGACGATGACCTCGTGCATGTGGGCGTCGGGCGGGGTGTGCACCGCATCGGCGATCACCTTCGCCACACTCTGCGGGCTCAGGAACCGCGACGGGTCGTACTCGCCGCCCTCGTAGGCGACCAGACCCTCCTGCATTTCCGTGGCGATCCGGCCCGGGTGCACCGACGTCACCCGCAGCGACGGCTCATCGGCACGCAGTGAGTCGGCGAACGACCGCAAGGCGAACTTGCTGGCCGAGTACGACGCCAATCCCGGCGACGCGTTGATCCCCGACCCCGAGTTCACGAACAGCACGTGTCCGCCCGCGGCCCGCAACGCCGGCAACAGCGCGAGCGTAAGGGCAACCGCGCCAATGACATTGACCTCCATGGAGGTGCGCCACTCGTCGACGGTGGACTCGGCGACCCGGCCAGGGAACGCCACGCCCGCGTTGTGGATCAGCACGTCGAGCTCGATGATCGGCTCGACCGCGGCCTCGATACCGGAGACGTCAGCCAGGTCGATCGGCCACGTGGTCGCGCCGAACTGCGCGGCGACCTCGTCGAGCGCCGCCGACGGTCGCCCGGCCAGAAACAGTGTGTGGCTGTCGGCGAGCGCCGTGGCGATCGCCGTCCCGAGCCCCCGTGAGGCGCCCGTGATCATCGCGGTCGGCATGTCGAAACCCTACCGACCTGCGTTCGGCGGCGAAGCGTCGCATCATGGAACGGATGCCACCCGACCACAGCTTTGCGCCCACCCAGCTCGCGGCCCGCGCCGCGTACCTGCTGCGGGGTAACGACCTGGGCACGATGACCACCGCGGCACCGCTGCTGTACCCGCACATGTGGAGCTGGGACGCGGCGTTCGTGGCGATCGGGCTGGCCCCGCTGAGCGTCGAGCGCGCGGTCGTCGAACTCGACACCCTGCTCTCGGCGCAGTGGACCAACGGGATGATCCCGCACATCGTCTTCGCCAACGGTGTCGACGGCTACTTTCCCGGCCCGGCGCGCTGGGCCACGTCCGCACTGGCCGCGCACGCACCCCGCAACCGGCACACGTCCGGTATCACCCAGCCGCCGGTGCACGCGATCGCCGTGCAGCGCATCCTCGATCACGCCCGCACCCGCGGCCGCTCCACCCGCGCTGTGGCCGAGGCGTTCCTGGACCGCCGCTGGTCCGACCTCGTCAAGTGGCACCGCTGGCTCGCCGAGGCCCGCGACCCGAACGAACACGGCCGCGTCACGCTGTACCACGGCTGGGAGTCGGGAATGGACAACTCGCCGCGCTGGGACAGCGCCTATGCCAACGTGATTCCGGGCAACGTGCCCGAGTACCAGCGCGAGGACAACACGATCGTCACCGACGCGACCCAGCGTCCGTCCGACCTCGAGTACGACCGCTACCTGTGGTTGCTCGAGGAGATGAAGTCGGCCCGCTACGACGACGAATTGCTGCCCAAGGTCATGAGTTTCGCGGTCGAGGATGTGTTCGTCTCAGCTGTCCTCGCGGTCGCCTGCGACGTGCTCGCCGAGATCGGCGAGGACTACGGCCGCCCCCGCGCCGACGTCCGCGACCTCTACGCGTGGGGCCAGCGGTTCCGTGACGGCGTCATCGACGCCACCGACCAAAGAACCGGCGCAGCACGGGATTTCGACGTGCGAACCGGCAAGTGGGTGGCCACCGAAACGGTCGCGCAGTTCGCCCCGCTGCTGTGCGGCGGTCTGCCCCACGACAAGGAACGCACGCTGGTGAAACTGCTGGAGGGCCCGCGCTTCTGCGCTCACCCCGACCTCAAGTACGCCTGCATTCCGTCCACCTCGCCGGTGTCGCGCGAGTTCCGCCCGCGCGAATACTGGCGCGGGCCGGTGTGGCCGGTGATGACGTGGCTGTTCTCGTGGTGCTTCGCGCGCCGCGGCTGGGCCGAACGCGCGCGTCTGCTGCGCCAGGAGGGACTGCGCCAGGCCAGCGACGGGACGTTCGCCGAATACTACGAACCCTTCACCGGCGAGCCACTGGGCAGCATGCAGCAGTCGTGGACGGCGGCCGCGGTCCTGGACTGGCTCGGTTAGCCCGCTACTCGGCCAGCCGCTCGAGCGGGTCGATGGCCTTGGTCAAAGTCTCGATGTCCTCCGGGCTCAACCGCGACAGCAGGCTGGCCAGATGCGCGCGCCGAACCTCGAGGGCCTCCTGGTGCTGGGCGCGACCCTCCGGGGTGATGTCGACGAGCACCGCCCGCAGGTCGGACGGGTCGCGGGAGCGCTTGACGAGGCCCAGCTTCTCCAGTCGGCGGATCGCCACCGTGGTCGTGGGCGTGCGAACACGCTCGTGGGCGGCCAGGTCGGTCATCCGCATCGGGCCCTGCTCCAGCAGCGTGAGCAGGATCGAGAGCTGGGCCAACGTGAGGTCTCCCGCGTCGGTGCGGCTGGTGTCGCTGCGACGCAGCACGGAGAACACGCGGGACAGAACCCGCTGCAGCTCTCCTGACAGCTCCGCGACCTGCGGTTCTACGACTTCCGCCATAATTTCGGCAGTCTAACCTGTCAGGTGATGCCAGGTTGCGTGACGGACGCGTTAGTTCAAAGTCGTCAGAGGCCCGGTTACAGCACCTGCGAGAGGAACCGCTGCAGACGTTCGGTTTCGGCCGCATCGAAGATCTGCTCCGGCGGTCCGGCCTCGACGACCTTGCCGTGATCCATGAACACCACGGCATCCGAGGTCGATCGGGCGAAGCCCATCTCGTGGGTCACCACCACCATGGTCATGCCGTCGGAGCCGAGGTCGGCGATCAGCGCGAGGATGCCCTTGACCAACTCCGGGTCGAGCGCCGAGGTCGCCTCGTCGAAGAACATCACCTGCGGCGCCATCGCCAACGCCCGCGCGATCGCCACCCGCTGCTGCTGCCCGCCGGACAGCGTCGTCGGTCGCACGTCGGCCTTGTTGCGCAAGCCGACGCGCTCCAGGTGCGCCAACCCGAGCTCGCGGGCCTCCTCGGCGCTGAGCCGCTTGAGCTTGCGCGGCGCGAGGGTCACGTTGTCCAGGACGCTGCGGTGCGGGAACAGGTTGAAGTTCTGGAAGACCATCCCGATGCGTTGGCGCAACTGGTCGGGATTGTCGGCGAGCACCGAGCGGCCGTCGAGCAGGATGTCGCCGCGGTCGGGCTCGTGGAGGCGGTTCAGCGTGCGCAGCAGGGTGGACTTGCCCGACCCCGACGGCCCGATCACCGCGGTGGTGCTGCCCGCGGGCACGTCGATGTCGACCCCGCGCAGCACCGGGTTGGGGCCGAACGATAGGTGGATGTCGTTGGCGCTCAACGACACCGGATCGAAACCGGACGTGCGCATCAGATCATCTCCTGAGACGTCGCCATCGGAAGCGGATCCTCCTCGGAGGGCTTTCGCCCTCGTCGCAACCGGTTGTCGATGTAGTTGACCAGATGCGTCAGCGGCACGGTCAGCATCAGATAGAAGAAGCCCGCGGCCACCAGCGGTGACAGGTTGCCGGTCTGCGCGTTGAGGTCGCGCCCGACCTGGAACAGCTCACGTTGGTCGGCCACCAGCCCGAGGAAGTAGACCAGCGACGAGGCCTTCAGCAGCGAGATGAACTGGTTCATCAGCGCGGGCAGCACCCGTCGCACGCCCTGGGGTATCACGACCAGCTGCATCGATGCGGTGTACGAGAAGCCAAGTGCGCGTGAGGCTTCCATCTGGCCGGGCTCGACGCTCTGGATGCCGGAACGGAAGATCTCGCCGACGTAGGCCGCGGCCATCAGGCCCAGCGCGGCGATGCCCAGCGGAAAGGGGTTGTTGCCGGTCAGGCCGCCCACGATGGGCCCCACGCCGAGGCCGATCAACAAGATGATGACCACCTCGGGCAGGCCACGGAAGATGTCGGTGTACACCCGCGCCGGCCACCGCAGCCAGCGGTGCCGCGAGATCCCCGCGACCGCCAGCAGCATCCCCAGCACCAGGCCGATGACGGCTGCGCTGACGGTCAGGATCAACGTATTCGGCAGACCGGTTTTCAACAGGTCGGGAATCGCCTGCCGGTACAGGTCCCAGTTCAGAAACGAGTCCTTCAGTTGAGCCAGCGCCGATTTCGGCGCCGCAGGCCCGGTCGCAGGTTGCTGGTTCTCGGCGGCGATCGCGTTGAAGTCCGGCAGTTGCGGCGGTGGAGCCGCCTTGGACCCCGGCTTCCAGCCGGGTGGCAGCGCCCGCGGAACCCACTCCGTGTACAGCCGCGCCCAGGTGCCGTCGGCGATCACCGCGTCCAGCCCGGAATTCAGCGCGTCGATGAGCGGGCGGTTCTCCGTGGCCACCGCCCATGCGACGAAATTGTCCAGACTGAAGGTGTTTTCGATGATCTCGGCCGGATCCCCGGGCTGCACGGTCCCCGACGCTTGTTGGGACGGGGCCACCCACGCGTCGATCTGCCGGGTCTTCAGGCTGGCGTAGACGGTGTTGTAGTCCGGGTACTTGACGGGCTCCAAGCCCAGGGTGTCGATGACGTACGACTCCTGCACGGTGCCTTGCACCACGCCGATGCGCTGCCCGGGGGCGAGCTTGTCGAAGCCGGTGATCGGCGACCCGGTGGGTACGACGAGCGAAAAGTAGCCGAAGTCATAGCCGTTGGTGAAACCGACGGTGCGGCGACGTGGCTCGGTCGTCGTGATCGACGAGGACCCCACGTCGAAGCGGCGCGCCGCCACCTGGGCCAGCAGCCCGGAGAACTCGGTGCCGACGAAGTTGATCCGCAGGCCCAGCTTGTCGGCGATCGCGCGCAGTACCTCGTTGTCGAAGCCGGTGAACTGGCCCTCCGAATTGATGCAGATGCTCGGTGGCGCGTCCGACAAGGTGCCGACGGTCAGCGTGCCCGGCTGGATCAGTCCCAATGCGTTCACGTCCACCGCCGCGACTGGCACCACGGATGGCGTGGTGTACCGGTCCTCGTCGGGCCCGGTCGCCGCCGCGGCCAGGTTGGTCGGAAGCGCGCTGGCGCTCTCGATGCCGGGAGGTGCGCACTGGTCCACGTTGGCGTGCGCGGGCCCGGCCACGCCGACGCCGGTCACCAGCATCGCGACGAGCGCCACCACGAAGATGTTGCCGAACCGCGCGAACGGGGTCATCTCTGCAACGTATCGGTCAGGGCCGCACGTTCGCCGGGTTGGGCTCGATCAGAACGTCACCGGCGAGGTGCCCGCCCCGCGCAGCACACCCCGTCGGACCAGTTCGGTGACCATGATGCGGCCCATCGCCTCGCTGCGGGCGACGCAGGCGTTGCGGGCGGCCTCCTCGTCGCCGCCGCGGATTGCGGCGGTCTCGTCCTCGTAGAACGGCAGCATCTCGTCGTGATCGCTCAGATATGTCACCCAGAACGCTCGAGGCGTGAAGGCCTGGACCGATCGGATCAACGCCGTCAGCCGCGGGCCTGCGTACGCGTCGGTGATCACGGTGCGGTACTGCCATGCGGCGTCGTAGAAGGCGCGCGACTCCCGGGTGCCGCGCAGCGTGTCGGTCAGCGCGCCCAACCGGTCGAGGACGCCGGGATCCGGTTCGGCGGCGGCGCGCGCCGACGCCATGCCGGTCAGGAAGCCGTGCAGCTCATGGTGCTCACGCACGAACGCCTCGTCGAAGCGTTCTACGAAGGCACCGCGGTGGTACCGGGTGGACAAGATGCCGTCGTGTTCCATCTGCACGACGGCCTCTTGAATCGGCACGCGCGACAAACCGAGGTCTTGTGCGATCTCGTTGCGGTCGATCCGATCACCCGACCGGAGCTTGCCGGTCAGGACCAGGTTCACGACGTGCGCGACCACAAGGTCTTTTTCCTTGACCCCATACTTTTTGGGCATGGCGGCGACAGTCTCTCACGCACCACGCCTCGCCGGGAGGGGTTACGCCGGTTCAGCCGCCTTCGTTTCGACGACGGTCGCGCCACCGGACCAGCGCCTCGGCTTCGGACAGGTCGTAGTCGGGTCCGTTGACCCCGACGGTCAGCATCGTGACGCCGAGGTCGGCGAGCGCGTCGGCCTCGCCGATCAGGGCCTCGGCGGTCTTGCCCGATACGCCGGCCGACCGCTCGATGGCGTTCGGATCGCGGCCCACATCGGCGCAGTGGCCCGCCAAAACCTCGGCCTTGCGCGGATATTCGCCGCTGTCGGAGAAGCTGTGCCAGATGTCGCCGTACTCGGCGACCAGACGCAGCGTCTTCTTCTCACCGCCGCCGCCGATCAGGACGGGGATGTCGCGGGTGGGCTGCGGATTGAGCTTGGAAAGACGCGACGTGATGCGCGGCATCGCCTCGGCGAGGTCGTCGAGCCGGCTGCCTGCGGTGCCGAACTCGTAGCCGTACTCGTCGTAATCCTTCTGCTTCCAACCCGAACCGATGCCCAGGATCAGGCGGCCGTCGCTGATGTGGTCGACGGTGCGCGCCATGTCTGCCAGCAGCTCGGGGTTGCGGTACGAGTTGCAGGTCACCAGCGCACCGATCTCGATGCGCGATGTTTGCTCGGCCCAGGCGCCCAGCATGGTCCAGCATTCGTAGTGGGCACCGTCGGGATCGCCGTAGAGCGGGAAGAAGTGGTCCCAGTTGAACGCGACGTCGACACCGAGGTCCTCGCAGCGTCGGACCGCGTCGCGGATATGGCTGTACTTCGGGGAGTGCTGCGGCTGCAGTTGCACGCCGACACGGATCGGATAGCTCACGCTTCAACCGTACGCAGCATCCTGCGCCCCACTCGCGAGCGGCCGTGTCTGTCCGGCGACACGCCGCCGATCCGCGAACAATTGCGGTCGCTCGCGCCGCGCGAGCTATTCGGCCAGAACCGCCCGCAGGATTTCGATCAACTTGCCCGGCTGATCGCTCTGCACTGAGTGTCCGGAATCCTCGACGATCTGTACGTCCTTGAATCCCGGTGCACGACGGGCGAACTCGGCGGCATCGTCGTCGTTGACGAAGAACGAGTTGGCGCCGCGCACCAACGTCGTCGTCACCTCCAGCCGCGGGACGTCGTCCCACAGCCCTTCGAAGCCCTCGCCCTTGCGCATCTCGTCGTAGCGCCAGGTCCAGGTGCCGTCGTCGAGCCGCTTGGCGTTGTGGAACACGCCGCGCCGCAACGATTCCCGGTCTCGGTGCGGCGCCGCAGCGACCGTCTTGTCCAGCATCGCCTCGAACGAGGGGAAGATGCGGTCACCCTGCACCAGAGCGACGGTGCCCTTCTGCGCCTCGGTCATCTGGGTGTGTCGCTCGGGCGCCGACGGCGTCACATCGACCAGCACCAGCCTGCGCACCAGGTCGGGCGCCGCGACGGCCAGACGCAACGCCGTCAGGCCGCCCAGCGACATGCCCACCACCAGTGAGGCGTCGGAAGCCAGTGTGCGCACGACGGGTTCGATCGCGACGGCGTTGTTCTTCGGGCCGTAGTCACCGTCCTCGCGCCACGCCGACCGGCCGTGCCCGGGCAGGTCGATAGCCAGCGCCGGCTCGCCCAGCCCGACGATCACGGTGTCCCAGGTGTGCGCGTTCTGTCCGCCGCCGTGCAGGAAGACCACCCGCGGCGAGGCGTCGCCGAACTTCAGGGAGCTGATCGGCCCGGCGTCGATACGCTTCACCGGCGGCACCGCCTCGACACCGGCCTGGCGCGCGTTTTCCCGCAGGAAGGTGAACTCGTCGAGCGCAGCCAGTTCGTCGTCAGGCGAGATGTCGGTCATCAGGTGACCCTACAAAACGCCGAAACCGACGTAGTGGCGGTCCGCACTCGCACAAATCCGCCAAAACGTCGGTTTCGGTATCGACGAAAGAGCCTCAGCCCTCGATGAAGGTTTCGAGCTGCGCCCGGGCCACATCATCGGGCAGCTGCTTGGGCGGGCTCTTCATCAGGTAGGCCGAGGCCGCCTCGACGGGGCCGCCGATTCCGCGATCGAGCGCGATCTTCGCCGCGCGAACGGCGTCGATGATGACACCGGCCGAGTTCGGCGAATCCCACACCTCGAGCTTGTACTCCAGGTTCAGCGGCACGTCACCGAACGCGCGGCCCTCGAGCCGCACGTAGGCCCACTTGCGGTCGTCGAGCCAGCCGACGTGATCGGACGGGCCGATGTGCACGTCCTTGGTCTTGAACTCACGCTGCAGGTTGGAGGTGACGGCCTGAGTCTTGGAGATCTTCTTCGACTCCAGCCGCTCGCGCTCGAGCATGTTGAGGAAGTCCATGTTGCCGCCGACGTTGAGCTGCATGGTGCGGTCGAGCTGCACGCCGCGGTCCTCGAACAGCTTGGCCATCACGCGGTGGGTGATCGTCGCGCCGATCTGGCTCTTGATGTCGTCGCCGACGATCGGGACACCGGCGTCGGCGAACTTCTTGGCCCACTCCGGGTCGGAGGCGATGAACACCGGCAGCGCGTTGACGAACGCCACGCCGGCGTCGATCGCGCACTGGGCATAGAACTTGTCGGCTTCGTCCGAGCCGACCGGAAGGTAGGACACCAGGACGTCGACCTCAGCATCCTTGAGCGCCTTGACGACGTCGACGGGGTCGGAGTCGGAGACCTCGATGGTGTCGGCGTAGTACTTGCCGATGCCGTCGAGCGTCGGGCCGCGCTGCACGGTGACGTTCAGCGGCGGCACGTCGGCGATCTTGATGGTGTTGTTCTCTGACGCGAAGATCGCCTCGGACAGGTCGAAGCCGACCTTCTTGGCGTCGACGTCGAAGGCGGCGACGAACTTGACGTCGCGCACGTGGTAGGGGCCGAGGCGCACATGCATCAGGCCGGGCACGGTCGCCGTCTCGTCGGCATCGTGGTAGTACTGCACGCCCTGTACGAGCGAGGACGCGCAGTTGCCCACGCCGACAATCGCGACCCGCACCTCTCCGTTGGATGACATGACGTCTCTTCCCTTCGTAATCCCTGTCGTAATTGGTTCGGTTCTGCCTAGGGCTGCACAGTGTTGTCTGAGCGCCCTTGGCTCAGACGTTCCGCCGCTATCAGCTCGTTGAGCCACTTCACCTCGCGCTCGCTCGACTCCAACCCCAGCTGATGAAGCTGCCGGGTGTACCTGTCGATTGAGCTGCTGGCCCGCGCAACGGCTTCACGCAGACCCTCGCGGCGTTCCTCCACCTGACGACGACGCCCCTCCAGGATCCGCATCCGGGCCTCGGCTGGGGTGCGGTTGAAGAAGGCGAGATGGACACCGAATCCGTCGTCGGAGAAGTTCTGTGGGCCCGTATCGGCCACCAGTTCCGAGAAGCGCTGCTTGCCCTTCTCGGTGAGCTGGTAGACGCGTCGCGCCCGGCGCATCTTCGGGGTGCCGTCCGGCGCTGCATCCTCGACGATCAGCCCGTCGTTCTGCATGCGCCGTAAGGCGGGATAAAGCGATCCGTACGAAAATGCGCGGAAGGCGCCAAGCAACCCCGTCAATCTCTTGCGAAGTTCGTAGCCGTGCATCGGCGATTCCAGCAGGAGTCCCAGGATGGCGAGTTCCAACACTGAAGACACCCCCTTTGCTGGTCCGTTACGGCGGTTCGACACCTCGCACCATAGTATCGCGCCGATATATTCGGCGCGAACGTTGGGTTACCGTCGCGCGAACGCTGCGGGCCTCAGCCGGGGTAGTTGACCTGCTTGACCGTGCCGTCACCGGCCAGTTCGATGTAGCCGCTGCCGTAGTCGCTGGACACGTAGACGTCGATGGACAGTGCCCCGGGAGTGGTCGGGTCGGTGGCCGGATCGATGGACAGATAGGTGCTCGTGACGTCCTCGGGTTTCATGCCGAGCGTCTCCGGGGCCCCGCGCAGAACGCCGACGACCGTCTTCGCGTCGAACTTGCCCAGGTCGACCTCGACGGCATCGCTGGTCTTCGAGGACGACGAGGGATCGTCCCAGCCGCCGCGGTAGGTGTAGATCAGTTCGCGGCGCTCCTCGTTCGGATCCGGCCGGGTCAACGACGCGTAATCCGGATAGACGATGAGCCGGTAGCCGTTGGTGTCGCCGAACCGCTGCTTCATCTGTTCGAGCAGACCCGTCAGGCCGCCGAGCGAGTGCAACTGCTTGGGCGGGGTCAGCACCACCGGGGTGATGCCGTCGGACTTCGCACCCGGGTCGGAGGTGAAGTTCAGCGGCGACGGGGTGTTGCCGTAGAGACCCCATCCGATCGCGATGCCGAGCACCACCAGCACACCGGCCACCGCGAGACGCAGACCCCAGCCGCTGCCGGCCATGGGCAGTACCCGCGGCTTCTTCAGCGTGGGCAGTTGCACCGGTGCGTTGTTGGTCTGAAGGTCGGCCACCAACGCCTGCAGCTCGCCGAGCGTGGTCGCGGTCGTCGCCGCCTTGACTCGCTCGCCGTGCTCGGTCATCGACAGCTGGCCCTCGGCCAAGGCGCTGTCGAGAATCTGGCACGTGTCGTTGCGGTCGCTGTCTTTGGCCCGCGTCGCCGATGTCTGCCGGGTTGCCACGCCGATGATCGTAGAAGCAAAAGTCAGCGGATGAGTCCCTGTGAAGTCATCACGGCCAGCAGCGATCCGTCCGAGCCGCGCAGCGAACCGTAGGCCGAGACACCTCCGCTGGCGACCGAACCCCGCGCCTCGAGCAGCCGCCATGCGGTGGACGGCACCAGGTGCGCCCCGGGCTGCCACACCAGGCTTAGGTCCAGACTCAGCAGCCAGGCGTCGACGAATCCGCTGACCTTGCCCGGCGCATCGAAGAGGTGTGCGTCCGCGTGCAGGACGTCGGCGATCTGCGGATGGGTAAGCGGGTCCCCGGGCGAATCGCTTTCGGCGCTCACCCACAGCGCCACCTCCGGCCGACGGTCCGCGAAGCGGGTCAGGCTGGCCGGATAGTCCAGGCCGCGCCGATGGGCGAACCGCAGCGACCGGTACTCCTGGCCGATCCAGTCCAGCGGGGGCGCCGACTCCGGTTCCGGCAGCGGGACGGCGTAACGCTCGAAGGGGACGGGTGCATCGACCGATGGTGGTCCGAGCCAACCGTCGGCGAACCAGCTGTTCGCGATGAGAATGGTGCGCTCCCGCTGGCGGATGGTGGCCTCGACGGCCGCGGCGGTACGTCCGCCGCGGATGCTGCGGACGTCGATCTCGAGCGGGCCGGGCGTTCCGGCGTCGACGAAGGTCACCGACAGCGACGCCGCCGCCGGCCGACCGCTGTGCGCGAACATCGCGGCCAGCGCCAGTGCGGAGGTATAGCCGCCGAAGGCCCGACCGTCAAAGCACCACTGTTCGCCGAGGTCGCGGGTGAATCGGCTCGAGCCTTCACCGGAGGGCCCACCGTCGAGGGCGAAGTCGCGCCCGTCCAACATCGAGTCTCCTCAAGTTCGCCGCACACGGCCGATTGCTGTTGCCGTCGGTCCAGATCAGACACCTTAGAGAGGGGCGTGACCGTGCCGTCACGCTCCGGTAGTCGCATCGCCGACGTACTCTGGTCCTCGTGCGATTGCAGCGACAGGTGGTGGACTACGCACTTCGGCGACGGTCCCTGCTGGCCGAGGTCTATTCGGGACGCACCGGCGTCTCCGAGGTCTGCGACGCCAATCCCTATCTGCTGCGCGCCGCCAAATTCCACGGCAAACCCAGTTCGGTGACGTGTCCGATCTGCCGGAAAGAACAGCTCACCCTGGTGTCGTGGGTATTCGGCGACCATCTTGGCCCGGTATCGGGTTCCGCACGAACGGCCGAGGAGTTGGTCCTGCTGGCGTCCCGATACGACGAGTTCTCCGTACACGTGGTGGAGGTATGCCGCACCTGCAGCTGGAATCACCTGGTCAAGTCGTACGTGCTCGGTGCGGTCCCACCACCCAAGGGAAAGCCCGGCACTCGAACCGCGCGCTCACGGGCGCGCACGGCCAGTGAATAGCGAAGGGCGCCACGACCGGTCAGTCAACGATGTCCGTTCAGGACACGGGGCTGATGGCGTGAGCGCGCCGAAACCCAACACCGGCGACGGCGGCCGACGCCGGCCTCCTGGGGAGGCACCGCAACAGCGCCCCGCCGCCGACGCACCCCCGCAACGCCCGTCCCCCGACGGACCGCAACACCGACTGCCGGCGGATTCCCGGACACGGCCGATGCCGCCCGACGACCGGCACACCTCGGTGCTGCCGCCGGTGCGCGAGGCCCGTCCGCCGCACCTGCGCGATCCCGTCGACGTCGTCAAGGCGGCGCTGGACGGCACTCCGACGCGTAAACCCCCGACGCCGCCACCTCCGCCGCCCCGACCGCCGGGCGGGGGTGGGCCTCCGAGCGGCCCGTCGGGTCCGCGGCGCGGGCTGCCCAGCCAGATCAACTGGACGTGGGTGCGTCGCGGCGGCCTCATCGCGGCGGCGGTGTTCATCGTGTTGCCGCTCATCACGTTCGGAATGGCTTACATGATCGTCGACGTCCCCAAACCCGGGGACATCCGCACCAACCAGGTGTCGACGATCTTGGCCAGCGACGGCAGCGAGCTCGCGAAAATCGTTCCGCCCGAAGGCAACCGTGTCGACGTCAACATCGACCAGATTCCGGTGCAGGCGCGCAACGCGGTGATGGCCGCCGAGGACCGCGACTTCTACTCGAACCCGGGCTTCTCGTTCACCGGTTTCGCGCGCGCCATCAAGAACAACCTGTTCGGCGGCGACCTGCAGGGCGGCTCGACGATCACCCAGCAGTACGTCAAGAACGCGCTGGTCGGTTCCGAGCGCTCCGGCGTCGGGGGCTTGATCCGAAAAGCCAAGGAGCTGGTCATCTCGACGAAGATGTCCGGCGAGTGGTCCAAAGACCAAGTGCTGCAGTCGTACCTGAACATCATCTACTTCGGTCGCGGGTCCTACGGCATAGCCGCTGCCTCCAAGGCGTACTTCAACAAACCGGTCGAACAGCTCAACGTCGCCGAGGGCGCGCTGCTGGCCGCGCTGATCCAGCGGCCGTCGGCGCTCGACCCGGCGGTTAACCCCGAGGGCGCCACGGCGCGCTGGAACTGGGTGCTCGACGGCATGGTCGAGATCGGCGCGCTGTCGCCCGAGGAGCGGGCGGCGCAGGTGTTCCCGGCGACGGTCCCGCCCGACCTGGCGCGCTCGCAGAACCAGACCACGGGGCCCAACGGCCTGATCGAACGGCAGGTGCAGAAGGAACTGCTCGAGCTCTTCGACATCAACGAGCAGACGTTGAACACCGAAGGCCTGCAGATCACCACGACCATCGACCCGAACGCGCAGCGGGCGGCGGAGGAGGCCGCTTCGGAGTACCTCGAGGGCCAGGACCCCGACATGCGCACCGCGATCGTGTCGATAGACCCCCGCACCGGTGGGGTGAAGGCCTACTACGGCGGCACCGACGCCAACGGTTTCGACTTCGCCCAGGCCGGTCTGCCGACGGGGTCGTCGTTCAAGGTGTTCGCGTTGGTCGCGGCGCTGCAGCAGGGCATGGGCCTGGGCACCCAGGTCGACAGCTCGCCGCTGGAAGTCAACGGCATCAAGATCACCAATGTCGAGGGCGGCGGCTGCGGCACGTGCAACATCGCCGAGGCGCTGAAGCGTTCACTGAACACCAGCTACTACCGGCTCATGCTGAAGCTGAAGAACGGTCCGCAGGACGTCGCCGACGCCGCGCACCAGGCCGGCATCGCCGAGAGCTTCCCCGGCGTCGAGCACACCCTGTCCGAGGACGGGCAGGGCGGTCCGCCGAACAACGGAATCGTGCTGGGCCAGTATCAGTCCCGCGTGATCGACATGGCGTCGGCGTATGCCACGCTGGCCGCCTCCGGCGTGTACCACAAACCGCATTTCGTGCAGAAGGTCGTCAACTCCGAGGGCGAGGTGCTGTTCGACGCGTCGCAGCAGGACAACTCGGGTGAGCAGAGGATCGAGAAGAAGGTCGCCGACAACGTGACCTCGGCGATGCAGCCGATCGCCGCTTACTCCAACGGTCATGCGCTGGCCGGCGGTCGCCCGTCGGCGGCCAAGACGGGCACCAACCAGCTGGGCGACACCGACAGCAACCGCGACGCGTGGATGGTCGGCTATACGCCGTCGCTGTCCACCGCGGTGTGGGTCGGCACCACCGACGGCACCAAGCCGCTGGAAAACAAGTGGGGCTCACCGGTTTACGGCTCCGGTCTGCCGTCGGACATCTGGAAGGCAACGATGGACGGCGCGTTGGAGGACACCGAGAACGAGTCGTTCCCCAAGCCCGAGGAGATCGGCGGCTACGCCGGTGTTCCGCAGGCGCCGCCGCCGCCGTCGACGACGGCTCCCTCGACGGAGGTCACTCCGCCGTCGCAGACCGTCATCCAGCCGACGATCGAAGTGGCGCCCGGCATCACGATTCCGTGGGGTCCGCCGACGACGGTCCCGGTGGCTCCGCCGCCGGGCGGCACCGAACCCGGCGCCCCGGTGCCGGGCGGTCCCGCGCCCGGCGTTCCCGCGCCAGCGCCGGCACCCGTCGGAGCGCCGCCGCCCGCACCCGTTGGAGCACCCCCGGCGCCAGGCGCGCCGCTACCGCCTCCGTGACCGAAGTGGGGGGCGAGGAAACCGGCGAGCCGTCGACGACCTCGCCGCACACCGGGTCGCCTGCGCGGCTGGCCGAAGTGGTATCGCCGGCTCCGCTGGCCGAAGTGGTATCGCCGGCTCCGCCGGCCCATGTTGAATCGCCGGCTCCGCCGGCGGGCGATACCCGAAGCTTCGACGAGCGCGATCTCCCGAGCCGCACCGACGTCATCGGCGCCGCGCTCTCCGATGTGGTGGGCGGGCCGGTCGGCAGGCACGCGCTGATCGGCAGGCAACGGTTCCTGACCCCGCTGCGCGTCATGCTGATCATCGCGCTGGTGTTCCTGGCGCTCGGCTATTCGACGAAGGCCGCATGCCTGCAGACCACGGGCACCGGGACCGCCGATCAGCGGGTGGCCGATTGGAGCAACCAGCGGGCCTACTTCCAACTCTGCTACTCCGACACGGTCCCGCTGTACACCGCCGAACTGCTGAACCTCGGCAAGTTCCCGTACAAGTCGAGCTGGATCGAGAAGGACGCCACCGGCCAGCCGCACATCCAGTACGACGGCAACATCGCGGTGCGCTACATGGAGTATCCGGTGCTGACCGGCATCTACCAGTACGTGGCGATGTCGTTGGCCAAGACCTACACCGCGCTGACGAAGCTGGTGTCGGTGCCGGTGATCGCCGAGGTGGTGATGTTCTTCAACATCGCTGCGCTGGGGCTGGCCCTGGCGTGGCTGGCCACGGTGTGGGCGACGTCGCGCTTGGCCGGCCCGCGGCGGGTCTGGGACGCGGCGTTGGTGGCGGCGTCACCGTTGGTGATCTTCCAGATCTTCACGAACTTCGACGCGCTGGCAACGGCTTTCGCGACGGGTGCGCTTCTCGCGTGGGCGCGACGAAAACCGGTGCTGGCCGGCGCGCTGATCGGTCTTGGTGTGGCGGCGAAGTTGTATCCGCTCTTGCTGTTGGCGCCGCTTGCGGTGCTGGCGGTGCGAACCGGCAAGCTGCGGGAGGTCGGCAAGACGGCCGCGGCGGCGGTGGCGGCATGGCTGGTGGTGAACCTGCCGATCATGGTGCTCTTCCCGCGGGGATGGTCGGAGTTCTTCCGGCTCAACACGCGTCGCGGCGACGACATGGACTCGATCTACAACGTCATCAAGTCGTTCACCGGCTGGCGCGGGTTCGACCCCGATCTGGGTTTCTGGGAACCACCGACGGTGACCAACACCGTCTCGGCGCTGCTGTTTGTGTCCTGTTGTATCGCAATTGGGTACATCGCTCTGACCGCGAGGCGGCGGCCGCGGGTGGCGCAGATCGCGTTCCTGGTCGTCGCGGCGTTCCTGTTGACCAACAAGGTGTGGAGCCCGCAGTTCTCCCTATGGCTGGTGCCGCTGGCGGTGTTGGCGTTGCCGCACCGGCGGATCCTGTTGGCGTGGATGACGATCGACGCGCTGGTGTGGGTGCCACGGATGTTGTACCTCTACGGCGAGGCGAACATGGGGTTGCCGGAACAGCCGTTCACCATCACCGTACTGCTGCGCGATATCGCCGTGGTGGCGTTGTGCGCGTTGGTGATTCGCGAGATCTACCGGCCCGAACTCGACCTGGTCCGGACTCGCGGAGTGGTCGACGACCCAGCGGGCGGGGTGTTCGATCGGGCGCAGGACGCGCCGCCGCGGTGGCTGCCCGACTGGTTGAGGCCCGATGCGTCGAGGCTGCGTACAGAACGGGATTCGGTGGAAGAGCGCGACCTGGATGCGGTCTCGAGGTAGTCGCCGCCTCGGTGCCGCCTCGATTGTGAAACTAGCTGCGCTAGAGGCTGCACAAGCGCAGCTGGTTGCACATTCGGCGAAGTGGTCAGGAGGGCAATCCCGGCACCAGGTCACACCCGCGCAGGACGATTTCGCAGATCAGCGCGGTTTCCTGTAGCCTGGGCCGGTTGCCGACGCAGGCGACCCTCCTGCCGCGGATAGTCCGCGGCCGATCAGACCGTAGGAGGTGATGAGGTCTTCATGCGTCCATACGAAATCATGGTCATTCTCGACCCCACCCTTGACGAGCGCACCGTAGCTCCGTCGCTGGAAACGTTCCTGAACGTCATCCGCAAGGACGGCGGCAGTGTCGACAAGGTCGACATCTGGGGTCGGCGCCGGCTGGCATACGAGATCGCCAAGCACGCCGAAGGCATCTACGCCGTCATCGATGTGAAGGCAGAGCCCGCCACGGTGACCGAGCTGGACCGTCAGCTCAATCTGAACGAGTCCGTGCTGCGGACCAAGGTCATGCGGACGGACAAGCACTAGTCCCGAAGAACAGGCTGTAAGCGTCGGAGCGCTTCCGTAGGCTCGCCTGCGACCGCTCCCAGACTTACACCGCCAATCCCAGGAGGACATCGTGGCTGGTGACACCATCATCACCGTCGTCGGAAACCTGACCGCCGATCCCGAACTGCGCTTCACGCCGTCGGGTGCGGCCGTCGCCAACTTCACCGTGGCGTCGACACCGCGCATCTACGACCGCCAGAGCGGGGAGTGGAAGGACGGCGAGGCGCTGTTCCTGCGCTGCAACATCTGGCGTGAGGCCGCCGAGAACGTGGCCGAAAGCCTCACTCGCGGTTCGCGGGTGATCGTGCAGGGCCGGCTCAAGCAGCGTTCGTTCGAGACCCGCGAGGGTGAGAAGCGCACCGTGGTCGAACTCGAGGTCGATGAGATCGGCCCGTCGCTGCGGTACGCGACCGCCAAGGTGAACAAGGCCAGCCGCAGCGGCGGCGGTGGCGGCGGCTTCGGCGGCGGGGGCGGCGGAGGTTCGCGCCCAGCCGAGCAGCCGAAGGAAGACCCGTGGGGCAGCGCCCCGGCGTCGGGTTCGTTCTCCGGTGCCGACGACGAGCCACCCTTCTGATCCACAACTGATCAACAAAGAAGCAAGAAAGAGATAGACACATGGCCAAGGCCACCAAGCGTCGGCCGGCTCCCGAGAAGCCGGTCAAGACCCGCAAGTGCGTGTTCTGCTCCAAGAAGGGGCAGGACATCGATTACAAGGACACCGCGCTGCTGCGCACGTACATCAGCGAGCGCGGCAAGATCCGCGCCCGCCGCGTCACCGGCAACTGCGTTCAGCACCAGCGTGACATCGCGATCGCCGTGAAGAACGCGCGCGAGGTTGCGCTGCTGCCGTTCACCTCGTCGACGCGATAGGCAGGACAAGAAGATGAAACTGATTCTCACCGCTGACGTCGAACATCTCGGCGTCCAGGGCGACATCGTCGAGGTCAAGGACGGCTACGGCCGCAACTATCTGGTGCCCCGCCGGCTCGCGGTCGTCGCGTCGCGCGGCGCCGAGCGCCAGGCCGAAGAGATTCGTCGGGCCCGCGAGCAGAAGGCCATTCAGGGCCGCGAGCACGCTGTTGAGCTGAAGGCCGCGATCGAGAACCTCGGTCCGGTGCAGCTGCAGGTGAAGGCGGCGCCCGACAGTGGCAAGCTGTTCGGCTCGGTGACGACGGCCGACGTGGTCGCCGCGATCAAGAACGCCGGCGGCCCCAATCTGGACAAGCGCACCGTCCAGTTGCCCAAGGCGCACATCAAGACGACCGGCACGCATCCGATCGCGGTTCGGCTCCATCCGGAGATCGCCGCGACGGTTTCGTTGGAAGTCGTCGCCGGGCAGTAACTACAGCGTCAGATACGGCCGGGTGGAGACGGGATCGATCTTCACCCGGCCGTTGCTGTGCGCGCTGGCGAACTTCGCGTGACGGATAGCCGTAGCGAAGATAACCCGCTGTTAACCTGGGCGGTGCCTGGCGGCAACACAACACGCCCGAGTTGGCAACCCGGCACGACACGCCGAGGCATTTCCCATCCACAAGATCGCACGCGGCTTATGGTGCGGCTATCTGCGCAGATGCAATGAGCGAAGCGGTTGATTAACAGGTTCTCCCCAACGACTCAACATGGTTGTCCCGACCTATCCACACCCCATCCACAGGTCTATGAACAGGGCCGGGTTGCGCCCCCGCCAGCAACGTCTAGCGTAGGCCGTCGGCGGGGCGGATCCGGAGCCGCTTAGGCGGCTTGTCGGATGTCTGGCTTACAGTCGCGAATAGCGGGTATCGAACCTACGTTCGATAGTGAATAAAGGGGGTGACGCGCTTCGTGGCCGTCGTGGACGACCTGGGCCATCCGGGCATGGATTCGTCGCCGCCGAGCGAGGACTTCGGGCGTCAGCCTCCTCAGGACCAGGCAGCCGAGCAGGCCGTCCTGGGCGGGATGCTGCTGAGCAAGGACGCCATCGCCGACGTGCTCGAGAAGCTGCGTCCCGGTGACTTCTACCGCCCTGCACACCAGAACGTTTACGACGCGATCCTCGACCTCTACGGCCGCGGCGAGCCCGCCGACGCGGTGACGGTGGCCGCCGAGCTGGATCGGCGCGGCCTGCTGCGCCGCATCGGCGGGGCGCCGTATCTGCACACGTTGATCTCGACGGTGCCGACGGCCGCGAATGCGGGCTTCTACGCCGGCATCGTCGCGGAGAAGGCGCTGCTGCGGCGGCTCGTCGAGGCGGGCACGCGGGTCGTGCAGTACGGCTACGCGGGCGCCGAGGGCGCGGACGTCAACGAGATCGTGGACCGGGCGCAGTCGGAGATCTACGACGTCACCGAGCGGCGCACGGCCGAGGACTTCGTTCCGCTCGAAGAACTGCTGCAGCCGACGATGGACGAGATCGATGCGATCGCGTCGCAGGGTGGCATTGCACGCGGTGTTCCGACGGGCTTCGTCGAACTGGACGAAGTCACCAACGGTCTACACCCAGGCCAGATGATCATCATCGCGGCCAGGCCGGGCGTCGGGAAGTCAACACTCGGTTTGGATTTCATGCGCTCGTGCTCGATCAAGCACCAGATGCCGAGCGTCATCTTCTCGCTGGAGATGAGCAAGTCCGAGATCGTGATGCGGCTGTTGTCGGCCGAGGCGAAGATCAAGCTGGCCGATATGCGCTCGGGCCGGATGAGCGACGACGACTGGACGCGGCTGGCGCGGCGAATGAGCGAAATCAGCGAAGCGCCTTTATTTATCGACGACTCGCCGAACCTGACGATGATGGAGATCCGCGCCAAGGCGCGTCGGTTGAGTCAGAAGGCCGGCCTGCGGTTGATCGTCGTCGACTACATGCAGCTGATGACGTCGGGCAAGAAGTACGAGTCGCGGCAGCAAGAAGTGTCGGACTTCTCGCGAAGCCTCAAGCTGATGGCCAAGGAACTCGACGTGCCGGTGGTCGCGATCAGCCAGTTGAACCGCGGCCCGGAGCAGCGCACCGACAAGAAGCCGATGGTGTCGGACCTTCGTGAGTCGGGTTGCTTGACGGCGAATACGCGCATCCTGCGGGCGGATACCGGTGCTGAGGTGACGTTCGGTGAGCTGATGCGCACGGGGGAGCGGCCGCTCGTGTGGTCGATGGATGAGCGCAAGCGAATGGTGGCGCGGCCGATGACGAATGTGTTCTACAGCGGGCACAAGGAAGTGTTCAAGGTGCGGTTGGCGTCGGGTCGTGAGGTCGAGGCGACAGCCAATCACCCGTTCATGACGCTCGACGGGTGGATGCCGTTGGGTGAATTGGCTGTCGGCGCGCGGGTTGCGGTCCCCCGACGAGTACCAGAACCGGTGAACACGCAGCGGATGAACGAAGCCGAGATCATCCTGCTGGCGCACATGATTGGTGACGGGTCGTGCGTGAAGAATCAACCGATCCGATACGCGAGCATTGACGAGTGGAACCTTCACGCCGTTGCTGAGGCGGCCACACACTTCGGAGTCACCGCGATTCGTGACGACTATCCAGCGGCTCGTGTGACGACACTACGGCTGCCGGCGCCGTACCGGTTGGCGCGCGGGAAGCGAAACCCGATCGCGGCGTGGCTCGACAAACTGGGGCTGTTCGGCAAGCGGAGTTACGACAAGTTCGTGCCGGCAGAGGTTTTCGCGCTACCCAATGATCAGATCGCGTTGTTCCTGCGGCATCTATGGGCGACGGATGGCTCCGTGTCGTGGGATGCGAAGTTCGGCCAAGGACGTATCTACTACGCGTCGACCAGCCGACAGTTGATCGATGACGTGTCCATCCTGTTGGCGCGGCTGGGAGTGTTCGGTCGAATCAAGCGTGTGCGCAAAGCCGGCTATCGCGATGGGTGGCACCTGTACGTTTACGGCGCCGAGAACCAACTGCGGTTCCTGCGTCATGTCGGGGTCAACGGCGAGAAGGCAGTCGCCGTGCGAGAAGTGATCGGCATGTTGGAAAGCAAGGTGCGCAACACGAATCTCGATACGGTCCCGAAGGAAGTGTGGACGAACGTGCGCGCAGCGCTCGGCGCAAACCAGATGACGCACCGGCAGTTCGCTGCGGCAATGGGTACGAAGTTCTGCGGATCGACGATGTGGAAGCACGCACCGAGCAGGTCCCGATTGCACCGTGCCGCAGCATTACTAGAGGACCGTGAGATTCACGATCTCGCAACCAATGATGTGTTCTGGGACGAGATCGTTGAGATTACGAGTATCGGTGAGCATGACGTGTACGACGGGACAGTGGAAGAGACGCATAATTTCTCAGCTAACTGCATAATTATGCACAACTCACTAGAACAGGATGCCGACATGGTAATTCTGTTGCATCGACCCGATGCCTTCGAGCGTGACGATCCCCGGGGCGGTGAAGCAGACCTGATTCTCGGTAAGCACCGGAACGGCCCGACGAAGACGATTACCGTTGCGCACCAACTGCATTTGAGCCGCTTCGCCAACATGGCCAAGCAGTGACAAGGCATGTAGGTTCTCACGGAACGTGGCGGAATCTCACGAGTGGTGGCGGAATGATGGCGGATCCGCCAAGTTCGTGAGACACGCAGGTTGTTCAATCCCAAGGGTGCGTCGAAGGCCGTGTGACGATCAGGTCACCAAAGCAGTCTGATCCGATTGCAGGGCCGAGGTGATTGCCGTGGGCCATAGTGCAGAGAAGGCGTCGGGTGTCTCTGTCTCATACCGACGTGCGGACGACCTGAGTGAAGTGGCACGAGGGTGGGCTGCGGCGGGGGCCGAGGAACTTGCCAGCGCGATTCCGTGGCGGACGTTCAGGTGGCACCGCGGGCAGAAGCACTACTCGGGTACCTACTGGTCGAGTACCCTCGGCAGCCACGTCATCTACGAATCACGACTTGAGTTGGCGCACTTACTCTTCGCCGATTTCGACATCAGTGTGCGACACATCGTTGCTCAACCGTTTCTGCTCCGCGCTTCGGTTGACCGCAAGCAACGCAGGCACATCCCGGACTACTTGCTTAATACGGACACCGGCCCCGTAGTCGTGGATGTGAAACCCGCCCGCCTTCTCGCGGATCCCAAAGTGGCTTTCACATTCGAGTGGACACGCGAACTCGTTGAGGCACGCGGCTGGCGCTATGAAGTGGCGACCGAACCCAACGCGGTTGAGTTGGAGAATGTCCGCTTCCTTGCGGGATACCGGCGCAGCTGGTTGTTCCGTCCAGAGTTGCTGGCACAGGTGAGGGAGAAGAATCTGGATGGCTCTTCACTCGCGAGTGCGTTCAAGTCTCTGCCAGGGGAGCCGATTGATCAAGTCAAGTCTGCCGTGCTGCACCTTCTTTGGCGCCAAGAACTTCAAATCGATCTGAGCGAGCGACTAAGCGAGCGAACAGAACTTAGGATGTCGCCATGACTTCAGCTCGGGTACGAATCGGCTTGGGCACCAGACTCGTGCACGATGGTGAGTTGGTGGAGATCGTTGAGATTCACACTGGCCAGACAGGTATGGACGTCGTATTGAAAGGTACGTCGAAGAAGACGGTCATCCGAGCCCGCCTCAACGAACTTCTCATGTCAGACACCACACGAGTAGTCCCGGATTCGGAGGGACCGTGCAGCGATGACGACTTCGGGCCTGTTGGACTTATGCTCGCACAGCTCAGCGACGTCGAGCGCAAAGAAATCATCGAGCGAGCGGCGCACGTCCGCGAAGTGCTGACCGGATTCCGTTCGGGTAGTGCGGAGTTGGCGCTTCCCGGGGAGCCCCGACCGGAGTATCAAGCAGTCGTGCCCCTGTCGAGACGATACGCAAGCAAGGGGCACGAGCTCGGTGCCGGTGTGCGATCCATCGAACGTTGGGTTCAGCAGTTCCAGAAGCACGGTGAAGCGGGTCTGGCGTCGAAGCGGGAGAGGAGGACCGCGGGCCCGGGGGCGAACGTAGACTCACGGTGGACCGAGACCGCCATTGAAGTGATGGTGGAGCACACAGACCAGTCGCGCCCGTCGCAGACAATGGTGATCACGCGCGCCAACGCCAGAGTCGTCGCGCGGTTCGGCGAGGGGGCCGTGGAATTGCCGTCCCGTGCAACGGCATTCCGGGTCCTTGCGGAGCTGGAGAGCCGGTACCCGACCTTTCGGTTGAGCACCAAACGGAACCGCGACATCGCTGAGCGGCCGAACGGCGTATACGGAAAGTTACGCCCGACTCGGCCGGGTGAGTACATGTTGATGGACACCACGCGGCTCGATGTTTTTGCGATGGATCCGATCACCTTGCGGTGGGTGCAGGCCGAGCTGACGATCGGAATGGACTGGTACACCCGGTGCGTCACAGGAATCAGATTGACGCCGGTGTCCACCAAGTCGGTCGACGCTGCGGCTGTGTTGTATCAGGCCTATCGGCCCCGACCAGCTGGTGAGGATTGGCCGGCCCAAGCGGTATGGCCCGGGCACGGTGTACCAAGATCGGTCCTGATCGACGTCGACGCGATTGAACGGCCCGGAGCGGACGGGCCGGCGATCGTGCCGGAAACCATCGTTATTGATCATGGCAAGATCTATGTATCCGAACATCTGACGAGTGTGTGCCAGCGGATGGGGATCTCGATACAGCCTGCGCGATTGCGGACAGGTCGAGATAAGGCTCCGGTGGAGCGGTTCTTCCGCACCATCCGCGAGGACCTGCTGCAAGTCTTGCCGGGGTACAAGGGCCCGGATGTGCACTCCCGGGGGCGGGACTCGGAATCGGAGGCGTTCTTCTACCTCGATGAGTTGGAGGCGATCATCCGCGAATGGGTGGCCGTGGTGTATCACCGCCGGCCGCACGACAGTCTGATCGACCCGCATGTACCGGGGTGGCGAATGTCCCCGATACAGATGTTCGAGCATGGCATTGCCCGGGCTGGCTACATCGAGACCCCATGCGATCCCGATTTGGCCTATGAGTTTCTCAAGGTGGAGTTTCGGAAGGTTCAGCACTATGGGGTGGACTTCGGGAGCCGCCGCTATAACGGGCCAGCACTGACCCCGTATCGCAACATGACAAGCCCATACAAGGGGAAAGCTAAGGGCCGCTGGCCTATTCACTACAACCCGGACGACATCACGCGCGTGTACTTCCGCGATCCGGATACTCGGAAGTGGCACACCCTGATATGGGAGCACACACCGTCGTTGGATATGCCGCTCAGCGAGGACGCGCTGCAATTCGCGCGCAAGCTCGCAGCCTCGAAGTACACCTTCCCCGAGGATCGGCTTGCGGTTGCGGATCTGTTGGAGCGATGGAACCTTGGTCTGGGTTCAACACTGACGGAACGCCGCATGGCGTTGCGGCTCTCACGACAATCGATCCCTGTCGACAGTACGGAGTCGCCGCAGGACGCGGTCGTTACCTTGCCGTCAGTCGCTCGTGTGATGGCGAAGGCGAATTCTCCCGCAGCTGAGGGCGCAGACAATTTGCTCGATGAATCCGAATCCGAATCCGAATCCGAATCCGAATCCGAATCCGAATCCGAATCCGAACCCGAATCCGGATCCGAACCCGAGACCGGCGACGACGATGCCGCGGACGAACTCGACGACTACGCGGACGACTATTACGCCGACGCACTGGATGACGTGTGATGGCCAAGAAGAATCCGACGCGGAAAGAGACCGAGTCCCGATTGGACAATCTCACCTTGGCCCGCAAGGAGGGTTGGCAGCGATTTGTGAACACCGCTGCCAGGGAACTACCGGAGCCATTGAACCGGAGAGAACTTGAGGAGCTGAGCGAAGAAGCGTTCGACGATTACAACCGGCAGCGCCGCGAGTGGCACGCCAATCTTGGTCCAATCAAGACGCCACAGCTGGCCGCACTGAATGAAGACTTGTGGGACATCGTCGACAGCAACGCCCAAGACGGTGACAAGTCCAAAGGCGCGGTGGCCATCGACGCGTTTCCCGGACTAGGGAAGACCACGTCGGTGCTGGATTTCGCCAAAAAGTTCCACCGGCGCGAAATCAAAGAACAGGGCACCGAAACCAGCGCAGGCCACGAACGGTGGCCGGTATGCCGGGTCGGATTGACCGGCAACACCGGGATGGTCGAATTCAACCGGGCGATGTTGTCGTTCTTCGCTCATCCGGGAATGTCCCGTGGCAGCGCCGCCCACTTTGCCCACCGAGCGCTTGACTGTGTACTGACCTGTGAGACGAAGCTGCTGATCGTCGATGATCTGCATTTCCTGCGGTGGCGTAACACCGTCGGGGTGGAGATCAGCAACCACTTTAAGTACATCGCCAACGAATTCCCCGTCACCCTGATCTTCGTCGGCGTGGGGTTGGCGGCAAGGGGACTGTTCTCCGAAGGCCATTCCTACGAGGACGCGGTGATCGCTCAAACCGGCAGACGCACAACCAAACTCGATATGCGCCCTTTCATGATAGACACCGATGAGGGCCGCCGCGAATGGCGTCAGCTGCTGCTCGCCTTGGAAAGGAAGATCATACTGGCCGACAAGCATCCCGGGATGTTGGCCGACGACCTCTCGGACTATCTGTTTGCCCGCAGCACCGGACATATCGGTTCACTCATGACGCTGATCAGTCGTGGTTGCCACCGTGCTGTACGCACCGGCACCGAACATCTGTCGCGTGAGCTGATGGATCGGGTCAAAATCGACGCCGCATCGGAGAAGGCCCGCCAAGAACTGGAGACGGCCTTCGAAACGCGGCGACTGACAACTAGGATCGGCAAGGCTGGATGAACAGCGTGCGGACGCTTCCGGTCCGTGTCGCCCCGGCGGACGGTGAGGCACTGGACTCATGGCTCGAAATGATCGCCCACCGCACGAACACAATGCACGCAGACCTGCTCGCCGCGGTCGGCTTGAAGGCGAGCACGGGAATGGGGACCAGCGCTTGGATGGTGCAGCTGACCACAGGCGAGGCCCATATGCTCAGCACCGCCGCTGCCGTGTCCGTCAACGCGCTCGAAAAGATGACCCTGCAACACTATTCGGGCAGGGCAGTCCGGATCGATCCCAATACCCGGACAACGAGCCGAGCGTTCCCGTGGGGTCGTGGCACAGGATCGCGTTTCTGCCCGGCATGTTTGGACGAGACCGCGGGCCGATGGCAACTGAGATGGCGCTTGGGCTGGGTGTTCGCCTGCCCCATCCACAATTGCCTATTGGCAGACGTGTGTCCGGACTGCGGCGCGGTCCAACGCCTCCGCACACACATCGGCGAGACCGTTCCTCAACCTGGCCGCTGCGCGCACCCTGCCGCAAACTCCACCGGCCGCGTGCCCGACCGATGCGGTGCGGACCTGACGATTGCCACGGTCACTTCGCTGGGCGCGGCGCACCCGGCCATTCGTACCCAGCAGGTCATCGATGCCGTTATCGATAACGAGTCATCGGCATTTGGGATCTACCAGCTCCAGCGCCAACCGCGCATCAACGTTCTGTCCGACATCCGGGCCATCGCCGGTCGGGTACTGGCCTATGCCTCGCCACAGGACCTGGAAGCCGTCATTCCGCCCGACCTCCTGACCGCCTACGAGGTCGCTGCCGCGCATCCATCTCGGCGCTACGGCCCTGCGCAAACCCGCGCGAAGCCCGGTCTGACAGCTCCGACCCGCGCTGCAGTCGCCGCGGTGGGCGCAGTGGCAGCCATCGAAGCACTCGGCCGTTGCGACGTCTCCTCTGCTGGCGATTCGCTCCGCTGGCTGGTGACCTCATCGCGAGATCGCGGATTGGCAGTCTCCGCAACGAACATCGCATGGGGGAAAAACACCACCCTGGTGCTGGCAGGCGCTCAGCTCGCGGCACTCGGGCCCCTGCTGAAGCCGAGCGATCAGCTCCGTTATCGCATCGGTACGTCCTTACCCAATCGATCGACACCGAGCCCGCAGCGTGCTGACCTCATCGCGCGCCAACTACCGACCATGCTGTGGCCAGCGTGGTCGCTTCGGATGGCCCTTCCCGGCAGCCACCAACGCCAATTGCGCCCGGCGCTGGCCATCTGCCTTTTGCTAGTGAACAGCAGGCTCAACCTCGATAAAGCCGCCCGCATGATCGGCAGTCCGATCGATGGGCAGGCCGTATCCCGACTGTTGCAAGTTCTGGAAAGGCACGACCTGTGGGAGGGTCTCCGGTCTGCACTGATTCGCATGGCGGACTACCTCGCCGAACACGAAGTCCCCATTGACTACCGCCGCCGACGTGAACTCGACTACACGATGCTGCTGCCGGACAAAGTGTGGGCACGGATCTGTCGCGATACCGGCACTCCCGGCGCCCGATCAGTCCGGGCGAACATCGCACGATGCCTGCTATTCGAGCACCTCAGCGGACATCCCGCCCGCAAGTCAACAGTGTTCCCCGACAGCAACGTGTTTCGTACACAGGTCGCCGACTTCCCGCGCTACCTGACACCCGCACTCGCACAGGCTCTCGACGAACATGCCCATGAGTTCCTCGCTCAGCAGGGCATTACCGACGAACCATCGGTATGGGAACCGTCGTCGGCGGTGCTCGATGGATTGCACCTACCGGGAGCGGACCCCAATGCAGTCAACGTCAGCGACCTGCACCGCGCTGTCACAGTTACTGGAATGAAGCTCGGGAGCGCGGCGCAGCGTTTAAGCATCAGCCTCGATACTGTGCGCTATCTCCTGCAGACCCACCCTGCACCTCTATCGTGTCGTGCGGCGAGCCGACCGGTGGCAACTCCCTATAACCGGGCCTACGCGTCGGCGAAGGCAACCATCTCTCGTGAACGGCTGATCGAGCTCTACGAACAGCGGGGGCTGTCGCTGAAGGACATATCGCAAACCGTCGGAGTCAGTCGCCAGATTATCGGACGTCTCGCCCTTGACTACGGTCTCGCAGTGCGCGATCCCGGCCGCCGAGCACGTACGACCGTCGACAGGGACTGGCTCTACGACCAGTATGTCAACCGGCGCCGCACCCTCCCAGATCTAGCCGAAGAAGCTGGAATGAGTACGGCGAACATGGCCCGCTGGGCTAAGAGGCATGCGATCCCAGTGCGAGGGCCCGGCGGCCAGAGCCACAGCACCGCCCGGGCCCAAGAAGATGCTTCGACGAGGTATTCGTGAAGCCAGTTCGTTCATTGCCGATTCGTGTTGCCCCCCTACCCGGTGAGGCGATCGACTCATGGTTGGAAGCCATGGCCAGCAGACTGAGCGTGTCGTGGGGTGAGATGCTCGACGCCTTGGACTTACCGGTGGGTGGCGGCGGATTCCCGCGATGGACGGTGAATCCCTCACGCGAACAGCTAGGAAATATATCTAAAGCTAGCGGAGTGTCCGGTTCGCAGCTGCAAGGAATGGTCCTGCGCGGCTATAACGACCGCGCGCTCGTACTCGATGGCACCGGATTGAGACAGGTTGCGTCGTCACCGTGGACACGCCGCTCGGGTTCGCGGTTCTGTCCGGAGTGTTTTCTCCAGTCCGGTGGACGGTGGCAGTTAGCCTGGCGGCTCGGCTGGGCATTTGCGTGCGCGAAGCACCATTGCCTATTGGCCGACACGTGCCCTGCCTGCGGCGTAGTGCCACGAAGCAGGACCCTGCCCAGCTTCGTAACCCCACAGCCCGGCCGCTGCAGCAACGCCCCAACCAACAAACGGGCAGACCGCCGGCGACGCAGCGAACGGTGCTCAGCCGACCTCACCGGTGTGCCCGTTGGGCAGCTGCCAGTCGAACATCCGGTGCTGGCAGCGCAGCGAAGGATTGACTCCGTCATCTCTTCCGGCTACGGCCGATTCGGTGTATACCAGAACGACCCGCAGCCTGCCCTACGCGTCTTGGCCGACATCCGCGTTCTTGCACACAGGGTGCTTACCTATAGCAGTCGAGTCGATCTCCGTCGGCATCTGCCTCCAAATACCCCGCTGCCGCACGAGGAACCCAAAGTCCAAGTCGGAGAGGGGTATCAGCGACTGAAATCAGTGGGCGCTGATCGGCCCACCACCGCAGCCGCTACGGCAGCGGGCGTGGTTGCGGCGCTGGATATCTTGAACCACGCGACGGTTGAGGACGCATCAGCGCAACTGCAGTGGGTGATCGAATGCTGCCGACGTGCTGAGGCAACGACTTCGCCGACAGCCGTCCTGCACTGGGGAGTTGGAACCACCGAGGTCCTCGACGCGGTGCGGTTGGCCGCGCTGGCACCGAAGATGCTGCTGTCTGATCAACTGCGGTTCCGTACAGTGACCGCCCTTCCGCGCCGCACCAGCAGTGCGCGCAGCGCTAAACTCAACCAGCGCACACCAAGCCTGTTGTGGCCCCGGTGGGCGCAGCCTCTGGCTGTACCAGGAAGCCGAAGACGCCACCATCGACTGGCCCTGGCGGCAACAATCCAGCTCATCGGAACAGGGCAAACCCCAACTGAGGCATGCGCCCACATGGGAGGCCACTTGCGGCCGGCCGAGTTGCATCGTGTCCTGAAACTGATTCACTGCAAGGGTATCTGGCGAGACTGCGGCATAGCGCTAGCCCGGATGGCTGATCTTATCGCCGACGGCCACGCCCCCATCGACTACGCTCGCCGCCGCCACCTCGACTACACGGACCTCCTACCAGACGACGAGTGGCAACGGATCTATCGACGCGCTGATGCTCCGGCGATCGGCATTCGAACTGCGGTCGCCGCTCGAATGTTTCTGTACGAGCGGATGTCAGGCCAGCCCGCTGCCAGGCAATCAAGTCGTGCTGCGTTCAAAGTCTTCAGTTTTCCGCGCTGCCTGACTCCCAACCTGTTGGCGGAACTGGAGCAGCACGGCTTGGAGTTCCTCGTAAGCCAGGGTGTCACCGACGAACCGGTGACGTGGGATCCACCACCGGGGGTGTTCGAGGGCTTGTCATTGCCGGCACCGGACTTCGATTCGATTGACCGAACCCAACTGTTCGAACTCCTGCGAACAGCGCCGGAGAGGCGATCTATGTCTGCTGTCGCGGCGATCTTGGGAATCACCAACGATGTTCTCTACGAACACCTTTCCGGTGACCCGTTGCCTCCACGTCCGCCGGATTCCCAATACCTGATCAACGCCCAAGGTCATCATTTCCGGGCGGCAGGCGAGATGCTGACCCGAGAACGGTTGACGGCAATGTACCGCGACGAAGGGCTCAGCATCCGAGAGATTGCAAACCGAACACAGTTGAGTCGACAGACTGTCCGGCATCTCGCCGACGAGTACCGGGTCAGGATGAGGGGCAGATCGCGTAGGGATCCGATCAATGTCGATCCAGACTGGGTGAAGGCGCAGTACCTGTCGGAGCTGCGGACTTTCCCCGACATAGCCGCCGAAGTTGGTGTCAGTGCATCAGGTTTGGCCCGGTGGGCCCGCCGAAATGATATCCAGCGGCCAGGCCAAGGTAATCATAATCACGCCGCAACGTTGAATGCGCGGCGACGGGCGCGATCGGCGCCGCCTCTGCTCAAATCCGCGATGGCGGAGATCGGTGGATGGGAGCGGCTGCAGCGATTCACGCGGGTAGCGGACTTTTCGTCGCTCGATCTGGCCGCGAAGGCGATCGGCACTACCCCATGCACTCTGTCGTGTCAGATTGGACGTTTGGAACGCGAGACCGGCGGAGCGTTGATTCGACGAGCTACTCGCGCACAACCGATGAAGCTGACGGAGCACGGTGTGGCCGTTCGCAAAGCAATTATGGAGTTGGACAACGTATCAGCGATCTAAACCGCGAATCTTGTCACTGTGCCAATAGCGGGCCGCCACCTTCGTTGATGTTGATTTCGCTGTTCAGAGGAGCCGATAGCCTGCCACATAGCGGAGACCGGGCGACTAACGCTCACCGATAAACGAGGTTCTACGAATATCGCCGCAACCGCGGTGTCAGTCACACGATCACCGGCTGGCCGGTTGGCCTACGACCACCACCTGACGCTTGCGTGATCGCGGCTGCCAAGTACGCACAACAATCGGCCGAGAATAGCGCTACGACGGATATATCAACAAGCGTCCAAAATCTGCCCAGACATCTCGTCGCCGCTGGCTGGCGCGTTGTTGCCGCTGGCATCGCAGGCGCTGGGCCGTATCCGCGTTCGTGATTGTTCAGGTGCGAGACGAACCTCGGGTGTCTCCTCCTACGACGGTCACGGTCGCTTATGCGGTGTCGCTGATTTGGGACCGCGGCGGCACGATCACGGCGTGGATGGCCACCAGCGAGGGTGCGTCCTACAACCGCTGGGTGTGCGGATCCCTCACGATGTTCGGCTGTCGATCACGGATCCGATCATCGGCCACGAGCTGACCAAGGCCCTAGAAGAGGCCGGCGGCGCCATTCCGCCGGTGGTTGTGCGCCAGGCCGAGGCCCGCGAGAAGGCAGCCCCGAGGGCGCCGGTGCGTCGTCGTTGCCGATGGACCGGGTGATGGACTGTGCCGGCGTTGTCGGTGCGCGGCCGGTCAGTGTGAATCCGAAACAGGTCGGTCGGACCACGGGTCCTGATATGTCGATGCTCGCGTAATCGCGCGACGAAGCTACGCCCGCAACTGTGTTCCGCACTTTTTGTCACTATCACGCGCTAACGTGTTGGCTGGCGGCGTTTGTGGCAGAAGATGCGATATGGATTGGCCGGCGTATAGCTGCGAGACTCGTCCGTGGGTTCCGCGTGGACGCCAGGGCAGTCGAGACGACCACGTGCTGGCCGAGTACAGCGCAGCGATACCCCCGGCAATCGCCGAGCTGAGCTACGACCCGACTGGCGCGGTGGCCAGAACCCACGATGCAGCGCTGATCGAGGTCGCGCGCTTGGAGGCCGGCTAGGGTCAGTACCTGGCCCCGGTGGGGGATTTTCTGCTGCGCAGCGAGTCGGTGGCGTCCTCGCGGATCGAGCAGATCGACGCGGGCTGGCGGGCTTTCGGCAAGGCCGCGGCCGGCGTTAAGGCCGCCGAGCCGCTCGGTCTCAGCTGGCCGCCGTGGAAGTCCTTGGCGAGCTGGTGGCAACTGCAAGCTCTGGGTCGGTCGGTTTGGGTGAGATTCTGCGTGCGCATGCAATGTTGATGGCGCCTGATCCGTACGCCGGTGAGCCGGGGGCGCTGCGCAGTGTGCGGAACTGGATTGGCGGCAGCGATTTCTCGCCGCTGGGGGCGAGTTTCGTGCCACCGCCACCGGATCTGGTGGTGGCGTTGATGGAGGACCTGCTGGTGTTCGCCGCCCGCGATGGTCTTCCGGTCGTCGCTCAGGCGGCGATCGTGCACGCGCAGTTCGAGTCGATCCGCCCGTTCATCGACGGCAATGGCCGTATCGGCCGGGCGGTGTTGTCGGCGGCCCTAAGGCGGCGGGGTTTGACGCGGGTGGTGACGGTGCCGATCGCGTCGGTGATGCTCGCGGACACGCAGACGTATTTCGCCCGGCTAAGGGACTATCGCCGCGGTGACGTTGACGCTCTGGTGGCCTATGTGGCGGGGGCGGTGGTGCATGCCAGTGCTGCTGCGCAGGAGTCGGCTCGACGGTTGGCGGAGCTGCCGCAGCGGTGGCGAGAGTTGGCGCGGCCGCGGGCCGGATCGGCCGATGAGGCTTTGATCGTTGCGCTGTTGGGGACGCCGATGTTCGGCGCGGAGACTGCGCAGCGGTTGACGGGAACCATTGATACCAGCACTTACCAGGCGCTGGGCCGGTTGGTCGAGGCCGGGATTCTTGAAGTGTCGTCGGGTGGGTCGCGTAACCGGATCTGGGCGGCGAGCGCGTGCTGGCGGAGCTGGATGCCCTCACTGAGGCGGTGGGTCGACGAACGGCCAGCGGGCTGTCGCGCAGGCGAGTAACACGCCTGCAGCCCCCTGCGTGCGCCGTCGCGCAACGGGGGCCGCTGTGCTCCCAGTTACGTTGTTAGCCGGTCGTTTCGATGACGGGCTGGTAGCCGATGATGCTGTCACCGAATTCGAGGTCGGTCTGGGGGAAATGGTTGCCGTTGGCCAGCAGTGATTCGCCGGCGAGTTGCGTCGTGGCATAGGTCATGCAGTCACCGAAATTGAGGCTGGCGCTGTGGTTGCCTCGCCCGAACCTCTGGTAGGCGCGTTTGGCGGCGTAGGCGTGGTCTGCGGTGAATCGGCTACTCCCAGGTTGATTTCGCTGCGCAGCCGCTCGAAGGGGGGCCGCCCCACGGGTCCTTGCCGGGCGGTGAGCACGACGAGCGTTTCGGCGAGCGGCGGCGCCGATGACGGGGTTGCGGGTGCTGTCCAGCGCGGCGGCTACGGGGGGGAAGGCGGCGGTGCCCAGCGCCAACCGAGCGCAATGGAGTTCAGTTGTGGTTAAACCTTGCTAGCGGGATAATTTTCGGCATAGGGACTTGAGTTCTGACCAACCGGGAATATTGGTGACACGAAGATAATTGGGTGCCCGGCCCCGACTCGGTTGCTGGGAGATCGTCGCCTCAAGAAAGCCAGACTCGACTAAGCGGCGGATCACCTGACGTACAACGCTATCGGCCAAAAACGTTGTGTTGGCGAGCTGCCGAGTGGTGAACGGCTGGCGCCCCTTCGCCGCAATCGCGTTGACGACGCAAATCAGATGGCTGTTGTTGAACAGCGCGGCTGAAAGCATTCTTGCCGGATCGCCAGTCTGCGTCGTCACAAGCGTATAATATGACATGTAGAGCGATCTATTACATAAAGGTGGAGTTAGATGCCGGTAGCCGTGCCTGTCCAGATGGCGTTCGATGAGACGGGTGTGCGTGATCTCGATAGCAGCGATGCGACCTGTAAGGTTTCCTCGGTGAGAATCGGTGGCCGCACTCTAGAGCCGACGCCGGTATTCGACACCTACTGGAGGTTCGCAGCCAAGCGTCAGGCGATCTATCAGGCACGGGTGGCGGGCGAGCGCGGCCCTTGGACCACGGATCCGGTTCTTCAGGTGCACCGCTTCACGAACTGCTATCGGGCCGCCGACAGGGTGAGCCAGTTCTTGATCCGAGAGGTCGCCTACACCGGAAAGCAAGAGCCGGCTGAACTGATTTTCCGGATTCTCTTGTTCAAATTGTTCAACAAAATTGAGACTTGGCGGCTGTTGACTGATGAGCTCGGTACACCTACGTTGTCGGGTTTCGAACCGCGCAGATACGGTGCGGTCCTTGATTCGGCATTCGCCCGGGGCCAGCGTTTGTACTCGGCCGCCTACGTGATGCCATCGCCGGCCTTCGGTGCCACGCGCAAGCACCGCAATCACCTTCACCTCCTTGAGCACATGTTCAACGATGATGTGGTGGGTAGATTGCGAGCTGCGGACACGATGAAGGAAGCCTTCGAGATCATCAAGAGCTACCCCGGGATGGGTGACTTTCTGGCGTTCCAGTTCCTTATTGACATCAACTATTCGACTGCGCTCGATTTTGATGAGATGGAATTTGTTGTGGCCGGCCCTGGCGCTCGCGACGGCATCCGCAAGTGTTTCGGTCCGGCCAGCGCTGGGCTCGAACGACAGACCATCGAGTACATGACTGCCAGTCAATATGAGCACTTCGAACGTCTCGGCCTGACCTTTACCGGATTATTCGGCCGGCCGCTTCAGCTGATCGACTGCCAGAACCTGTTCTGTGAAGTCGACAAATACGCGAGGGTCGCCCACCCTGAGATCGTCGGCTACAGCGGCCGTACCCGGATCAAGCAGAAGTTCCGGGCAGTGGGCGAGCCGATGCCGGCCTGGTTTCCCCCGAAATGGGGCATCTCCGCTGATGTGGAGCCGGTACTGGCCTGAAGTGTCGAGCCAGGCCCGGCCACTTTCGGCGCCTGAATCAAAGTCGTTGTCGGCACGACAATTTAGTGGGGTTCCAGAAGGGCCGTCAGGATAACCATGTTGGCCCAAGCTCGCGGGCCGATGAGCCCGTATCCGTTGTTGCCCCAGGTGTCGCCCCAGGAGTTCTGAACACACATCAGGTTGTCACCGTGCCGAACCGAGCCCTTGTCAGGGCCGGCGTACTTTGCGGCCCCGACCAGCAACACGGCATGCCCATCCAGCAGCGGCTCAGGTTCAGTCAGGACGCCTGACCGCAGCCGCACAAAGCTGTGGGTGGTGTACAGCCCGATCACCGGCAGATGGTTGTCGCGAAGCTGACCGATCAGCGTGTCCGGAACTGGTGCGTTGTCGACAGTGAAGTCGGCGCGGTGGAAAGGTGCGGGGAGCGGATCGGGCGGAAGGCGGCTCACCTCGGCTTCGTCAGAGTCGGGGTCGTACGGCCAGGCCGACTCATCGGGTTGCCCGGAGACGGCCAGGACAGTTCGCACCGAATCGACAGATCCGCAGCCGGTGGGCAATCTACGCGAGCTGTAGTGGAGATACTCGATGCACTTGGCGACACCGACTGCGTAGTGATGTGCTGCGCTGGTGGCACAGGACAGGCATGTCGGGCGGATGCCCTGATCCATCACAGGACCGGCGGTGTTGCGGCGGTCGATGATCCATTCAAGCATCGCAGTTATGCGCCCACCGTGTGTTCGTCAACCCAGATTTCAGCGGACGGGACGAAAAGGCCTTGCCCAGCGAGCTGTTTGGGACGGACGCGCAACTCCAGCCGGTACTGATCGCGTGCTGAGCCCTCGGGATTCCATGGGCGTGCCAGTTCCAAGAGCACCTGGCTGGGACCTTCTTCGCGCGGTACGAAGGTCAGTGAACGGATACCACCCTCCCCAGGAAACGATGAAGCTCTCGGATCGGCCAAACCTGCGAGCAGGTCAAACTGGGGGTCGGTCGGCTCGGGGTCCAGCCGCGCGCTGTGAGTACCGAGATGCTCGTCTTGCACGAGCTCCAGTGGCTCGGGTGCAGCCGCGGCCAGGCGATCGGCGTCCGCATCGAGAACGGGCTGGTCGTTGACATGGAGGTCATCATCTGACCAGACCAGCTGCGTGTCCGTCGAAGCTGAGTCGAACAATCCGCCACTGGCCGGCACGCGAATCAGCCACGCAAATCCGGTGCTGGTGTCTTCGGGTAGCTGGACGCGGATCTCGTCGCCGATTCGGCACAGGACACTCAAGTTGTTGTTGTCCGCGTTCAACATCCACACGTCAGCGTGTGGGTCATCGACCGGGTCCTGGCCACGCAGCGCGTTCTTCACCGCCAACGGCCTCTTCCGGATGAAGGCTCGTGCGTCATCGAGGGACAGGCGGTCATGGCGGTGCAGGGCCCACACCGCGGCTTGATAGCTGACACCGAGTTGGCGGCCAAACAGGTAGGCATCCGAAGGTGTGAGCGCGTGGGCTTGGTGGGTGGCAGGAAGATCCCTGAGTGCCCGGTTGACCAACGGCAGCGGCATCAGAAGCGACCCTGCGAACGCCTGGGCAGCGACCTCGGGCAGGCTGTCTGGGTCGAAACGATCCAGGGCGTGGTCATCGTCAGCCGAGTGTGAATGACCCAGGACATGATGGCCGATCTCATGCGCCAGGGTGAACCGCTGAAGACTCTCCGGGCGTTGGCTATTAATGACAATTCCGGAAGTGCTGTCTCCACGGACGTAGAAACCCAGCAGATTGTCGAGCGGCTGCATCATCAGCACCAGACCGAGTCCACGGGCGATGCCCAGGACATCGACCGGACCGTCATAGGTGGTGCCGAGGTCGCGATGCAGACGGGTGGCCTCCATGGAGGCCTGCGAGCGCACTCGTGCGATCTCTTGCGCGTTAGCCATCGGCGTTCATCCTCAGTCTCGATTCGGGCGCATTCAGCGGTCTTCGCCGGCACCACCGGGTTGCGCGGGAGAGGCGTTACTGAGGAACTCAACGAAGCGCAGAACCTGATCTTTGTCGTGCTCGGACAGCTTGTTGGTTGCCCGGAACAGCTTGGTCGTGCGGTCGTCTACGGGCATCTCGCTGCCTAGCAGCCGGTTTGGGGTTGTTCCGTAGAGCTTGGCAAGCCGAGCAAGTTCGACACTGCTGACTTTGCGGCGCCCGGTCTCGAATGCGCTCACCGCGGCCCGGGGGAGCTCGAGTACTCGGGCCACTTGGTCTTGGCTGAGGCCCAGATACTCTCGTTCGGTCCGGAGCCGCTCGGCCAGTGCCTGTTCAAGCTGGGGCTCGGTGGGCGCGTGGTGTTCTGGGTTGGTGGGATCCATGGTCATCGCTCCTATCGTCGGCAGAGATCAGGGCAGGCAGAGGTTCAGGCGAGCGCGACCGCGACGGCGACCGCCACGTTGCTTTCGTGAGCAGCTGAAACGACCCACCGCCATTGATCGGCGTCGTGTGGCCATGTCTGGCCCGGTGACGGCGCAACCTGGATGGATCCGTCGGCGGCGGTTAGCACTTCGATCGCCTTGGGCCTGAATCCTCCTCGAAAACCGGTGCCTATTGCCTTGCTCACCGCTTCTTTGATCGCCCAGCGGGTCGCGAACTTGGCGACCTGGTTGCGGCAATCGTCGATCTCGTTGTCGGTGAAGATCCGGTGCGTGAAAGTGAGTCCGATCCGGCTGGACAACTGTCGGGCGAGAATGTCGATGTCGACGACGTCGACGCCCAATCGTGGCGTTGTGTTCGACATGCCGATGAAGGCGTTCGTCGACGACTCGTGCAGGGCGTTGCTCACGAGGTCGGTGACCGTGGCCTGATCGAAAGTGCTTGTCGGAGAGAGTGGCATCGCCGGCCCCGTGTGCTCGTTCAGCACTAGCTCTGCTCCGCGAGGGAGGGTAGTTCGAGGTCAGACCACGATGATCCGAATGGGCGAGCTTGCCACTCGATGGGCACCGGCTGCTCTGACAGCAGACCCTTGCACGACTGCAGCAGCGCATCGCGCTCCGGGGCAGCCGTGCCTTCAATTTCGGCATGCGAGGCGACCACCATCAGCTCGCCGACCTCGAGATCCCTCTGAGTCTCCTGCACCAAGAAGTGCTGCAAGCGGGCAAGGCCCAGGAAATTCCCATAGGCACGCTCAACAAACGTCTGATGCCGGTACAGCGCCGTCATCGACAGCTTGCCGGCCGTCACATTGATGCTGATATGCGACAAGCACTGCCCGCCTCTGACCGCGTTGTCGTAGCCCGGCACAAACGTCGAGGCCGAAGCGCATGCAGTGGGTGTCGCAGGCGCATCGTCGGGCGGGTCGCAGACGAGCGAAATTTCATAGCGATCTCGATAGGTTTTGTCCGCGTCGAGAAACTCGATGATGCGTTTGATCTGGTTGAGTTCGCCTTTGCCATACGTGGGGAACCTGACGAGCCGCCCGGCATAGGTGCCGCCTTTGGGCCCCCATGACGTGGGCGAAGTTGCCCGACGGGTTTGACTGTCGGTGACGGCCGCGTAGAACGCGTCAGGGCGGCCAGCACGGTAGAGCGACACCGGGAAGATCGTATTCGCCACCGTGTGCACGCTCTTGTTGAAGCCCTTGAGATCGGCGACGGCGCGATCAAGCCGCCGGCGCACGCCGAGCAGCTCCAGGCCCGGGTTGTCGATCGTGACCGTGAAGTTGACGAACTCATGGTGCTTGGCCGATGCCAGCCTGTCGAAGGCATTGACCCAGGCTTCGGCGATGTTCGGCCCGCTCACGTGCTCGCTCATGGCTGCCCTTTCAGTGCTGCATCGATGAGGACACCCAAGCTGGCGAACTGCTCGCGGCCCAGATCCGACGGAGTCGGCAACCGGTGGCCGACTATCCTCTCCGCCGCTACCAGGAGGTATTCGGCGGTTTTGCTGTCGAGTTCGCGCAGGTAGTCGTCCGGCTCGGACGCGAGATTCGCCTCGACTTCATCGGCGCCAAACACGTCGCACAAGGCACCGATCATGGCTGCCCGGACTTCTTCGCGGTCCGCCACGGGTACCTCCTCTCGGCAATTCGCGATCTTCTGTCACGGTACAACCCGTATGCTTAATTTTCAAGACGCGATTTTCAGGAGGAAGCTATGGAACTTGACGGATATCAGCGCAATGCGTGGCGCTATGACCAGCAGGCAGCCGATCACCCGACTGGCCTGACGGTGAGTCTGCTTGGCCTGGGAGGTGAGGTCGGCGACCTGCAAACCAGTCAGAAGAAGCGCGTGCGAGATGGGGTCACCCCCTCATCTGCGCATGAGACCGACACCGAAGCAGTCGGCGACATCCTGTGGTATCTCGCGATCACCGCGGCACGACTGGGGGTCGACCTGGACCAAGCAGCGGCGGCAAATCTGGAGAAGATCGCGGGTCGGTGGGCGCCTACCGACAGTGTCTATCCCTCGCCCGACATGCCGCAGCCCCCGGTCGGTGGCATCGTCTCGACCGCGCCGGCGCTGAACGAGGCGCGCATCTTTGATGCCGACCACCTGCCTGAGCACCGTCTTCCCCGCCAGTTCCGAATCGTCATTGCCCCGGATCCGTTCCTTCCAGGTCGCGTGCGGATGGTATGGAACCAAAAGAAGTTCGGGGATCCCTTGAGTGACAACGTCTCCGAGGCCGACTGGTACCGCTACCACGACGCGTTCCACCTCGCGTACGCAGCGGTGCTGGGCTGGAGCCCAGTGTTTCGATCCCTCGGACACCTCAAGCGTCGAGACAATCCTGCTGTCGACGAGGTGGAGGACGGGGGCCGCGCCATCGCGATCGAGGAAGGCCTGGCCGCGTTCCTCTTTGAGGAGGGCAGGCTCAACGACTGGTTCAAACACGGGCAGACAGTGTCGGGTGAAGCGTTAACTCTGTGTCGCCGTCTGACCGCCCAGCTCGAAGCGCGTGTGGTCACGCAGCTGGAATGGGAACGGGCCATTCTGACCGGCTTCCAATGTTGGCGCGAGCTGGTCGTGCGGGAATCAGCCGCCCTCGTGGGGGATTTGGACGCGCGGACCCTGGTGGTTGATGAACCGAGTGAGTCGGATCTGGCTGCACACCACATCGTGTGCACGAGCGAGGAAGCAGCTCGAAAGGCCAGGATCGACTCCGGCCTGACCACCTCCTGACCCGTAAGAAATCGCCGCTGCCGAAGGCAGTTGTCAGCCGGACCGTTGCATCATGCTGGTGCAGGGGTGACCAAGGGAGGCGACGACCGACGGATGTCGGACGCGTAGGCCACACTGTGGCGATGATGCAGGATGCGACGTTCCGATGGGTGTCGGTCACTGAGGAGCTGCGCGCCGCTGAACAGCCTCTGCGGCAATGGTTCTCAGTGCGACTTCCCCACGTCCGTTCGGTCTATCGCGACTTCGCTGAGACGGTGCCGCCCGACTGTGTGCAGCCACCGGTCGGGGTTGACGCGCACACATTGGGGGCTGCGTTCGAATACTGCCTGGGGGCAAGTGCGGATTCGTGTGCCGAGATGGACCTGGTGATCAATGGCGCCGTGTGGGTGGGAGTCACTACCGGGGACCGGGGGTGGGCAGATACGGCCCGTGAGTTGGTGGTATATCTGCATCAGCAGGCTGCCGATTCTGCAACGGTTCCCTCCGCACAAGCACGGCTGGTCCGCGGATGCTGGGCGGCGGCACTGCTGACCGAAATCTCCAGGGGCGTGCCGTTTGAACGCTCCGCACTGACCGCCCTGTCCGCGGCTCCCACGGTGGATGGTCTCTTGGAGTTGATGCCCGCCGAGGCAGAGCACGATATCAATGTCCTCTTGGCACGGTCTCGTCGGATTCTTCTGCCGTTTACCACGTCTCGCGCGGCAGGGAAGGTGGTGTACGGGCCGACCTTCAATAGCCCGATTCCCGGAGATGCCGATCTGATTGCCGGCAGGTCGCTGATCGAGATCAAAGCAGTAATTGGTCGTCGCCGGCGCGATGGAACTCCGAGGTGGGGCATGGATGCCCGCACCCTGTACCAAGTGCTGACTTACGGGCTGCTCGCACAGACGCAGTGGGCCATCGACGAACTGGTGGTGTTCAATCCTCGCTACGCCCATCTGCAGGTGTGGCGACTTGACGCGTTGCTGGCGCAGATGGCCGGCGGTCCGGTGTGCGCTGCGACTCTCGGTTCTCAGCTGCGAGAGTTCCTCGAAAATCCCTACGGACCGTGTGTCCCCGACGCTGCCCGGCGGGCAGCCGTGGCCCTCTCGGAATGCCGTGAAGACAACGCTGGGAGGGTTCGTTCGGCGACTGCACGAGGGATTGCTGCGCAACGTCGGTCCGATGGGGATGACGACCATCGTTGGCGCTATCCGGGGCCGCGGTGGCCCTTGTACTCCGCGTTGCTGGAGTCCGCAGCCACATCTGAGTCCCGGTCCGCGTTGGCGAAGCTTGTCGGACAGGCGACAGCGTGTAAGGCCAGCACTGTGCGTAGTTGGCAGGCGCGTGGTGTACCGGAGGATCGTGTCAATCAGGTACGTCGGGCAGCGGCGGTATGGCAGCTAGGTGGCATTGAGGCCGCCGCGAAGGTATTCGGGCTGACGCCGCGTCGGACGGCAGCGTGGATGGCCGGCCGCGGCCGCCAGCACGGCGACGAGCTTGCCCGAATCGAGGCGGCGTCTTGTGCTGTTGCAGGTGTTGTGTCGCTGCGGGTACGGATCTCGAGAGTGCGCCTGGCCGGCGCATGTGCGCCGAGATGCAGACCGCGACAGGTAGCCGGGTGGACACTGCAGTTAGGTGCTGAAACGGTGCAGCGTTTGCATCGGCTGATCACCGGTGTCTTCGCCGATATCGATGCCGTGCTGGAGATCCTGTCTGGGCCGTTGCGGGAACAACACAGCGTCGAAATCCCCTGTATCCGATTCGCGGACATCTTGGTACCCGACGACGGCGACACGCAGTACGCGTTGACGCCCGAGGGCGTGCGCGGTCCGGGATATCCGCCATGCTGAACGGGCTAGCCTCGCGTCGGTGAGGGCCGGTAGCGGAGATCGTCGGCAGGCCTGACGTTAAACGACGTGGTCGCCGCGGGTTTCGGGCCGGTAGGATCGGCTCTCGTCCGATAGGCGCATGGAGGTGCGGCGGTGGAGCGAAAGACACCCAAGAAGGTGGTGGTGTCGAACGCTGCCGTCAAGAAGGCCGGGATACGGTCCACCAAGGCGTCGGCCAAGCTGGAGGGCCAGGTCGTGCCAGCCGGCCACCGCCAATCAGCCGCGGTGAAGGCCTACCTCGCAAAGCAGCAGCCACCCACGCGCTGATGCGTTGATTGCTGAGATCGTCGAATTCAGTTGCGCATGTTGGCGAATGGGCGCATTCCGTGATGGGCGCGGAATCGGACGATCATGTCGGTTTCGGTCGCGGCCGCCTCGGCGTCGTCGGTGATGCGCCATCCGACGAGGAGGTCGGCATGGTCGACCAACTGCCATATCCGCCGGCCCCCGGAGTGGCCGACCGGTTCACCGTCACCGAACCGGCAGAACTCGTCGAGCCGTTTACGCAGGCCGCGGCGTCCGTTGCTGCCCGCGTTGGCCTTGCCGATGTAGACGATGCGGGTGCCGGGAACCCACGGCGCCTACAGGTCGGCGACGGGCACGGTCGGGTCCTTGCCCTTGAAGTGTCCGGCCGGGAGACGTCGAGGAATTACGGGGGATCGTCGGTGGGTCGCACGATGACGCCACACCTGGATCGGTGGGCACGTCGGCGGCGGGTAGCGCGGCGAACGGCACCCATCCAGTGAAGGCGTCCAGGTCGATCGGTTCAGTGGTCACGGCGACTTTCTGGTGCGTTCGTCGAGCAGTTCGGTGTCATGGTGTCAGCGGCACCGGCGGCGTTCGGTGAGTAAGTTCTGCTAGCGGAGCTTTGAGGATCTTCACTTCGCTGTCGTCGGCTCGGTCGACGAGTCAATGTTCATCGTCGATCCAGCGGCACCAGGACGCGGGTAAGTCGCCCTTGACCGCTTCTGGTTCTCCGATCCCCGTGAAGAGGTCGCGCTGTAATTCGGCGATGAATCGGGCGACTCGTCGAGCGGTCTTTACGGTCGGTGTCGAATCGGGCCAGTGCAGGAAGCCAGCCCAGGCGGTGGAGTCGAAGTGGATGCTTCTCACGGCTCGCCGATCATCTCCTGCAAGTCGTCGTGTGTCCTGCTCACAGGCGCGGGGTGGCTGACTTTATCGCGGGCGACTGCCTCCATGAGCGTTCGCGCGTTCTCGGGTGATCGAAAGAGGTAGACCGTCTCTTGCCAGGAGTCGTAGTCGCGGGCGGACATGAGGACGGCATCGCCTGTTTTGGAGGTAATGCGCACCGGTTCATGGTCGGTATTGACCTGTTCGAGGAGCGGAAATAGGCGTTCTCGGGCTTCGCTGGCGCTGATGGACATTTCGCTCCTCACATCCGCTGTCTGCATCGTGGTTGTACGGGAAAGCCATACCACTTTCGCGGCTGGCAGCTGTAAATGGGCGCAGCGCTCGCGCGGGATTGGCGTGGTGCGCCACATGGGTCTTCGTGATCATGCCGTGATGCTCAGTTGCATCACCCACATTGCCCACATACGGTGCGCCGAGAGGTGAGGACCGTGGCGAGTAAGCAGGATGGCCTTACGCATTTCCGTAGCGCTAACGACCGAATCGCGCAGCTTGTCGACAATCCGCTGGTTGCCGATAACGTGCGCCAGTTCGCTGCCGAACGCGAGTGCGTCAACGAAATCTCCGAAGATCGGCGTCGAGGAGGACGGCGTGAAGATCACGCGTGAGCTGGACGCCGTCCAAACGCCGTAAGCATCGTCAGCGCGGGATGACGTTCGTCGGCGTTGAGGATCATCGGCCGGGCCGCGATCTGGAGCTGGCGCCACACCAGCGCGTTGGTGCCGACGTCGGCGGCCGGGTCTTCGACGTCCGCGCCGGCATCGGCGATGCCGCGCGACAAGGCTGGAGCGAGGTCCTCGACGGTGTTGGTCGGCCGGTCCTTCAGGTACGGCAATGGCCACACGACAAGGCAGCGTCGAGGAAGAACGCCGCCTCGCCAATGATGTAGGCCTTGCGCAGCACACCGCGGGCCGGCACCGAGGTGCCCCGGGCGACGATGACGGTCTCACCAGAGGCGACGACCCAGCAGTCCGGCCAGTCCGAGTCGACGAAGTACCCGGTGATCCTCCGGGCCGAGTTCGGTCGCCAGCGTCGAGAGCGCGAGCCGCAATCCGATCGCGGCGCGGTACGGAGCCGGTCGAGCCAGAGGCGCACCATTCGTTTCGCCGCGCTCATCGGCTGTGCCGAATTCCCGCAGGTGTCGATCGCCAGACCCGCGATCAAGCCCGGGCCTTCAAGGTCGCCATGGACCGCGCCGGATCGACCGCTGGGATCGCCGCAATGTCGCGACCATCGTCAGACCTCAATCGCGTTGAATATCAATCACGGCGACTGCCGTCAACAACGTCGCGTTCCGCACAGAATTCAGGCGACATGACCACGACCGCATGTCACGCTTGATCACTGTGGACCAAAAACCCGAGCTCTTCGTGACCCACTTCTCGGATGGTCCAAGGGCCGTGGAATACCGCGAACGCGTCGAGCGTGCTCGTAGTGAGGTGCGCTACCGCTACCGCGAGCACCTAGCGACAGTATTTGAACAGCGAGGCCTCGTCGAGGCTGGCGAGTTCGCCGATGCAGCGCTTGATGCGCTAACCATATGGCACTACGTCGACAGCGGTGAACCCTGCCGATGTTCCTGCCATCCCCGGCTGCCTGAGAGCGACCTGCACGACTACGGATTCGATTGCGTGTGCATGCGTACGCCGGAGGAGCATCGCCGAGCATTTACGGAGTGGCGCGAGAGGATAGCGGAGTTCTGGCGGTCCCCCGAGGGGGAGCAGATCACCGCCGCCGACCAGGCCGCAGACGCTGAGCTTGAGGCTTGGCTCGCAAAACAGCCGGGGATCATCGTGCATGACCGCGGCGGACTGGCACCCGAACAGTGGCGCGGCGTCGTCGACGGCCATAGCTTCTACTTCCGCGAACGCCACGGCGAGTGGCGCATCGAGCTCGACTTGCGGCCTAGCGACCGATTCGTGCGGACCATCACCGGCACCGACAACGACGGCACCATCCACTACACAGAGCGCGCGTCAATCGAAGGCGACGTCATCGCATCCGGTACAACCAACGTCGAAGGCTACGGCGCTACGCCCCTCGACCGAGCGCAATTCATCACCGACACGATCCGCACCCATCTAGTCCGCCAGAGGTGCACACACCACCACGACCATCTGGCATCGATCGACGCGATCCTCGGTACGCCGTCCAGATGGTGCCCAACCTGCGGGACCCGCTTGTCCGCACGGTAACCACCAAGCAATCATGGATTCGGTCACGGATCAGCTGATGTACTCGACGCCGCGCCGGTCCAAACAAGCTGCGCGGCGGCCGAACAAGCTCATGGTGTGTTTGGCAAGATCAATCGATTTGCGGACCTGGGTCCGGGCAGTGCCCGGCGGAGCGTCTGTGGTGCCAGAGGGACCGTGGCCAAGGTGCCACTCGGCGACCGCCGTTCAGAGTGCTTCATCGCTCCGTACTCCGATCGCAGGGCTCCGCCAGGCTCTATATATAGGGCGCTTCGATATCGCCGAGCTTGGCGATCATTTCGTGGCGGTCGGCAAACGTCCGTCGGGTTCCGTCCACGCTGCTGGCGCGATAGCGATGTTCTGAAACCCCCCGGTTGATCGAATCGACGATGAGGTAGGTGTTGGGCCCGGTCGGATTAGACGTCGAAGGGGGCCAGTCGTACATGTCACCGTCCGAGTGGCGGTCGAATAACACCCAGCCGCGTTGGAGCAGGATGCGATCCAGTTTTGCGTCAGCTGGGGGAAGGCGCCCGTGAGCCGTGTCACCCTGAAGCGGAGTCGCCGGGGTTTCACCAGCCGGATAGCCCACGGGGAACGGTGTCCTGGGGATCGTTCGCTTGTTGAGCGTCGTTCTGCGACGGACCTTCCGGCGAAGCGCCTTCCCAGCTCGATTGGGCACTGGCAGATTCCCCCTTGTTGCTCGGACGGGCGTGCTCGAACCGCCATCGCGGCAGTCGCACACCACGCTCTCTCGATTCCTGACTACGTGGGCTATGGCGACGCTACTTATAAGTCTGTAGACCTACAAGTAGCGCCCCGGAAGCGTACGGGGAACGATGGAAGGCGAGCTGCAGCGAATAGTGGGCCGTAACCTACGTCGCTATCGTTTGGATCGCGGCTTCAGCCAAGAGGCATTCGCCGATCACATGGGAGTTCATCGCACATACTTCGGTGCGGTCGAACGTGGCGAGCGCAACCTCACTCTAAAGACTCTCGAGAAGATCGCTAGCGTCCTTGACGTCGACCCACGCGAACTTCTTCGAGAGTAGCGCGCTACAGACCAGCAATTCGAGCCAGGTAGCCGAAGCTGTTGTCAGACCGGTTGATTCGCGAGATCCGCAGCGATGGTCCAAGTTTCGACGGACCGAAGTTTCACCGGCCTGCGATTAGGGAGTTGTGGGCGCCCTGTCAGCCGCGATATTCAACGAGGGTGGTCCTCATTCAGCAGCACGGGGCGCCCTGGTGACGACAGGCCACGCTACACGCCAACAGACCGCGCAACGATGGTCTTCGATCGACGCGCGAGGGTGGCGTTCGATCTTACTCGCCAGCGACTACAGGGTGTTGGGGGCGGGCCTGCGCACCGCCACTCCGTGCTGATAGAACCGCGACCCCTAATGACCTGAAGTCGTAGAGTCTCTGCCGCGCCCATCTCGGCTACAAGATGTGCATTTGGGCGGTGCTGGCATCGTTGGATGAGGCGCCGGCGGTCCTTCAGGTGACATTGGGGCATTGCGGTGAGAGATGACGGAGCCCGCCGCGCAGCGCCGTCTCATCCGACATCGCGCCATCGAGCCAGAGTCGTCTTGGGTGAAGCCGGTGACCTTCACAGCCGTAGTGCTTCGATCGGAGCAGTGTCGACGTGTGCCGATGTCGTAAGCGTCGGAGTTGCGTTGTCCGCTGCGATTCGCCGACCGTACGTGGGAAACGCGCGCGTATCAACTGCTTCGGACAGCACCCACCGCAGGGTAAACCCACCCCGTGATTCAGCGAGCCGCTCTCAAAGGACCACCCATATCCACCACCAAGGTGAGACAGGAAGCGGCCCACGTCGAGCCGTTGGAGCGAGGCAGGCTTCGGCTATCTTGGTGAGTGACTGGTTCTAGAACCCGGACCACGTCCGATCTGCATCGCTTGTCGTCGGCCTCTGTCCAGCGCACCTTTAAAGCAGCGTTCGATTCCAGCGCTCAACCCGAGGAGTGCAGATGCCCGATTCATGCAGAGGATCTCGGGCAGCGATGTGCTCTGCGGCGGTGAATTATTCGGCCCGCAACACATAGAGCCCGCTACTCGTGTTGAACCCCTCCGAAGTTTCCGGTGGGCCGCTCATCACCAGGACTCCGTCGCTGGATAGCTGGGCAAGAAATCTCAGATGATCGCCGAGGCGGGGCGATATCGCGTCCGGCTCCTGGCCCGTGGGTTCGCTCAATATGACGTAGAGCAGTTCGTGGCCGCCGCCTAGGGTGGGCTGGTCAGCGTGGGTGGACATTAGTAATCCTATCCCGATCCTGGTTGGTATCGATGTGCCTGAGCTAGGTTATTGCCGGTTAGATCCAGCCGCCCGAGGCATCCAGGATGGCGCCGGTGATGTAGGTCGCGTCGGCCGAGAGGAGAAATGCGGCTACCGCAGCGATTTCGGTTGGCTCGGCGAGTCGGCCCAACGCGTTCATCGAGCCGATCACTGCGGCACTTGGTACGTCCCGCAGCGTGGGTGGCGTGTACTTGGCCGCATATTCGGTGGCCATGTCGGTGTTGGTACCTCCGGGTGCGATCGCGTTGATGGCGATGTTTCTTTCCGCGAGTTCGGGTGCGAGGTTGAGGACCATAGCCGACACGGCGGCCTTGCTCGCGGCATACAGAGTGTGTTGGTACACGGCGATGCGCGCGCTGATCGATGAGGTCAGCAGGATGCGTCCGCCGTTGCTCATGGCGGCTGATGCGGCCTGGGTCACATAGAGCTGGGCGGCGACGTTGGTGTGAAAGACGCGGTCGAAGTCGGCAGGGGTGACCGTCTCGATCGCGCCAAAGTGCTCAACGCCGGCGTTGCTGGCGACGATGTCCACGCCGCCGAATTCCGCGGCGACGCGTTCGACGAGTTGGTGGGTTTCGGTGTGATCGCTGACGTCGGCGCGACAGGCCATGGCACGACAGCCATCTCGGGTCAGTTCGTCGACCAGGGCTTGGGCGGTGGTCTCGTCGGTGCGGTAGTTCACCGCAACGCTGGCACCTTCGGAGGCCAATCGGCGGGCGATCGCGGCGCCGATTCCGCGGCCACCGCCGGTGATGAGGGCGCGCTTGCCCTTGAGTCGCGAATGGTCAGTCATAAGCCCGCCTTAGTCGGAGGAATTGATCCGTTTAGCCTACCTCCGGTTGACCGTACTCGGTGGAGTCGCACGCTGCCGATGCCCTGTCGGGTTGGTCCTCGGAGAATAGGTTCTCGAATCCGTGGGGTCTGGCAGTGGTCGCTGCGGGGACGGGCTCGCCTGCGGGGGTGCGGATTCCTCGGATGAAGGTGTCGATGTGACGTCTGGCGGCGACCGACCAGTCCAGCCCTGGGCTCAACGGTTGAGTGACCATCGAGCCGCAGACGATTACGTCGAGGGGGGTGACGTCGGCCCGCACCGTGCCGTCGTTCCGTCCGGCTAGCAGGAATTGCTCCAATATCGTTCCGATGCGGGCTCGACTGTCATGGGTCTCACGATCCAGCACGGGGGTCGCGCCGCGCAGCGGCAGAATGAGGTGGTCGGCGACCGCGAGCGCCTCGACAAGGTAGGTTTCGATCGCGGCGGCGCCGGTCTGCCCACTGGCCTGGATGCGATCGAGGATCGTCAGCAGCAGGGCGAAGGCGCGGTGTTGAAGCGCTGCCAACAACGCATCGCGGTCGGGGAACCCGCGGTAGATGGTGCCGATCCCCACCCCCGCCGTCGCCGCAATCGTCGCGAGCGGCACGGCGGTGCCCTCGCGTGAGATGAGTTCCGCGGCCACTGACAGGATGCGTTCCCGATTGGTGATGGCGTCACGCCTCAACGCACGCTGACGTTTTCGCGGCTTTGGGTGAGCGTTCATCGACCCAGTGTGCCCCATGTCGGCGGGGCGCACGCCAGACTCGACATTAATCGGAGTAAATCATCCGCATAGCTGTTAGGCTGAGCCGAGTTGAACCGCGGAGTCGACCGAATCGGCGTCGAGCAGTCCTCGACATCGGTATGGGCAAGTAGCCGTTACCGCTGCGTGCATCTCGGAGGCGAGAACACGCCTGAGTGATCTCGGCTTGGTGATCACGGGGTGCTGGCACCTTCGGCGTGTCCGAACAGACAGGAGTCACGAGATGGTCGATGTAGCAGCCGATCCGGTGGAGGTGGAGGTCCGTACGCGGACCGGCGAGATCGTCCGCGCCGATGTCTACTTACCGCCCGGGGCTGGGCGTCGGGTGCCAGTCTTGCTGGCGGCGTCGCCGTATCAGAAGTCGTTGCGTCCCCTGCCGCACGTCCCGATTTTCCCCTTTGTGGAGTACGGGCCCATTCAGTTCTACCTCGATCATGGGTACGCCTACGTCGCAATGGACGTGCCGGGGACTGGTCGTTCGGAAGGAACGTGGGATCCGGTGTCGCGTGCCGAAGGCGAAGCGATCCACGACATGATCGAACACGTCGCCGCACAGGAGTGGTGTACCGGAGCGGTCGGCATGATCGGCATGTCGTATTACTGCTGGAGTCAATGGAATACCGCACGGACCCGGCCGCCGCATCTGAAGACGATCGTCGCCTACGACGGTGCCACCGACATGTACCGCGATTGGATGTATCAGGGCGGCATCCCCTCCCAATTCATCTCGACGTGGACGGTGGGGACCGTGCTGTGTCAGCACGCGCTCAGCGGAATCGACTTCGACACCGGCGCCAAGAGCGATGTCCTCTACCAGATGCTGTCGCACACATTCGACGACGAGTGGCAGCGGCGGCGCTCCCCGTTTTGGGAGCTGCCCGAGGTGACGATTCCGGTGCTGTCCGTCGGCGCATGGGGCAAGGGACCACTGCACCTGCGGGGCAACTTCTACGGCTACGAACGGGTCGCCGGGCCCAAGCAGCTGCTGGTCGTTCACCCCGACACCTTCACCGGTGCTCACCAATACTTCTTCGACGAGGACTTTCACCGCGACGAGCTGTTGCCCTGGTATGACCACCACCTCAAGGGCACCGACAACGCCGTCATGGACCGTCCCTCAGTGAGATTCTTCGTCAACGGTGAAGGCGTCTACCGCGACGCACCGGTCTGGCCACCGACCGATGCCACACCCACTGCCTTCTATCTATCGGGTGCACCCAGCGGTGTAGTCACCTCACTCAACGACGGCACGCTGACCGAACGACCGCCCACCGCGAACTCCGATGTGACGTCGTGGAGTTACCCCGACCCGGAGTGGGAGGCCGGTGTGACTACTTTCGACGAATACGGCGTACCCGATCACGTTGCTCGAGTGACGACGTTCATCACCGCGCCGTTGGCACAGGACCGCGAGTTCACCGGCCACGCAATGCTGCTCCTTCATGCATCCACCGACCAGACTGACCTCGACGTGATCGTGAAGCTGACCCTTCTGGGTGCAGACGCCAGCAGCCGGCCCATCACGGTGTCGCGAGGCTGGCTGCGCGGATCTCACCGCGCCGAAGACCCCGAACTCACCAGCGACATGCGCCCATTCCATTCTCACGATCGGGCCGAGCCGCTCCACCCTGGCGAGGTCTACCCGCTGCGTATCGAACTGCTACCGATGTCGTTCCTTGCCCGCACGGGAGACCGGATCCGTTTGGAAATCAGCAACAACGACTCAGCGATCGCCGACGCGCCGATGACACACTTCTACGGCCGCAAAGTCGGCACCGACACCTACCACCACGACAGCCGCCACCCATCCTGCCTGTCCTTGCACGAACGTCCGCGAGACCGACGATGAGGGCATCGACGACGGCCGACACTATGGGTCTAACTGGGTCGCGGAAAAGCGGTGTCGACGACGTGACGCCATCGAGCGATCCGAGACACGACAGACCGACTTCCGTGCTCGCGGAAAAGTCGCCGCCAGCGGTCCTCGGCTCCCAGCCGGCGAACGTGGCTGCACTGAATTGGATCGGCCCCCGGGGCGTGCGGTGGCCCGCGGGTCAGCGAAAGGCACTCCAGTGAAGAAGTTTTCGGTGAGCAAGTTGGCGCGGAGACGGTGGACCGCGATTGTCGCCGTCGCGGTGATCGCTCTGGTCGCATTCACCGTCGTTCGGTTGCACGGCGTGTTCGGCTCCAACAACGAGATATCGCGGCCGGGCTCGGACGCCCTGGAGAACACCGGATACGACCCCAAGCACGTGTTGTTCGAGGTGTTCGGTTCACCGGGATCCGTCGCCACCATCAACTACCTCGATATTCACGCCCAGCCGCAACACGTCGACAACGTCCCGCTGCCGTGGTCGAAGACGCTGACCACCGATGACCCGACGCTGTATGCCGATCTGCGAGCGCAAGGCGATGGGAACACGATTGGCTGCCGGGTCACTGTCAACGGGATAGTCAAGGACGAAAGGTCGTCAGACGCCGTGAACGGATACATCGCCTGCTTGGACAAAACCGCATGAGCGAGCATCGCGTCGACGACGCGGTCACCCATTCGCGGCTAGCACGGCTCATTCGGACCCTGTCGGTACCGATCCTGTTGGTGTGGATCGCCATCGCGGCACTGTCCAACATCATCGCTCCACAGCTGGAGGTCGTCGGCGCGGAGCGCTCCGTGGGACTCAACGCCCCCGATGCGCCCGGCATCCTCGCGATGCGCCACATCGGGCAGGTGTTCCACGAATTCGATTCCGACAGTGCGGCAATGGTCGTCATCGAGGGCGACCAACCCTTGGGCCCCGAGGCGCACAAGTTCTATGACGGCCTGGTGAAAAAGCTGCAGGCGGACACCGAGCACGTCGAGCACGTCCAGGACTTCTGGGGGGATCCGCTGACCGCCGGTGGCTCGCAGAGCAAGGACGGCAAAGCCGCCCTGACCCAGGTGTACCTGCGCGGAAACCAGGGCGAGGCCCAGTCGAACGAGTCCGTCGATTCGATCCGCAAGATTGTGGCCGACACACCGCCCCCGCCGGGCATCAAGGCCTATGTCACCGGGGCATCACCGCTGGTGACCGACAACTTCGAGGTGGGCAGCGCAGGCACCAACGAGGTCACCGCGATCACCTTCCTGGTCATCGGGATCATGCTGCTGTTCGTCTACCGCTCGCTGGTGACCATGGTCATCGTGCTGCTGACGGTGGCCATCGAGCTTTCGGCGGCCCGCGGCGTGGTGGCCGTTCTCGCCCATTCCGGGGTCATCGGACTGTCCACCTACTCGACGAACCTGTTGACGCTGCTGGCGATCGCGGCGGGCACCGACTACGCGATCTTCGTGGTCGGCCGCTACCAGGAGGCGCGGAGTAACGGCCTGGAGCGGATACAGGCCTACTACGACATGTACCGCGGCACCGTGCACGTCATCGTCGGATCGGGATTGACCATCGCCGGCGCCGTTGCGTGCATGCACTTCACCCGCCTGCCGTACTTCCAGACGCTCGGTATCCCGGCTGCGCTCGGGGTGCTCGTGACGCTGGCGGCGGCACTGACGTTGGGGCCCGCAGTGTTGTTGATGGCCAGCCGATTCGGACTTCTCGAACCGAAGGGACAGCTGCGTGCCCGCGGCTGGCGCCGCATCGGCACCGCGATCGTGCGCTGGCCAGGCCCCATTCTGGTGGTGACATGCGCTGTCGCGCTCATCGGGATCGTCGCGCTGCCCGGCTACCAGACCAGCTACGACAACCGCCCCTACATCCCCGACAGCGCCCCCGGCGTGATCGGAATGGAAGCCGCCGAGCGGCACTTCACCGAAGCGCGGATCAACCCCGAACTGCTGATGATCGAAACCGATCACGACATGCGTAACCCGGCGGACATGCTGATCCTCGAACGTGCCGCCAAAGCGGTCCTGCACACACCGGGAATCGCTCTGGTGCAGTCGATCACACGGCCCTTGGGCACGCCGATCACGCACAGCTCCATCCCGTTCCAGATCAGCGCGTCAAGCGCCAGCCAGATCATGAACCTCGGCTACCAGAAGGACCGGGCCGACGATCTGCTCAAGCAGGCCAACGAGATCACCAATACGATCGACGTCCTGCACCAGCAACTCGCCCTGCAGAAGGCGAGTGCCGCGGCCACCCATGAGCAGACCCAGGCGTTCCACGACACCGTCACCACGGTCAACGACCTGCGCGACAAACTCGCCAACTTCGACGACCAGTTCCGCCCGCTCCGCAATTACTTCTACTGGGAACCGCACTGCTTCGACATTCCCATGTGCTCGGCGCTGCGGTCGGTGTTCGACTCCCTGGACGGGATCTCCGAACTGTCCGACAAGTTCGGCACCATCACGGCGAGCCTGGACAAACTCGATGCGCTGCAACCGCAATTGGTAGCGCTACTGGCTCCGCAGATCGCGATCCAGGAACGCAACCGCGAGCTCACCCTGTCCAATTATGCGACCACCGGCGGCACCAACGCTCAGAGCGACGAAGCGCTGAAGAACGCCACCGCCATGGGCCAGGCCTTCGACGACGCCAAGAACGACGACTCGTTCTATCTGGCCCCGGAGGCCTTCGACAACGCCGACTTCAAACGCGGTCTCAAGCTGTTCCTCTCGCCGGACGGCAAGGCCGCCAGGTTCATCGTCACCCATCAGGGCAATCCGGCCAACCCGGAGTCGATACCGCACATCGACGCGATAAAGGACGCGGTGTTCGACGCGCTCAAGGCGACGCCGATGTCCGACGCCAAGATCTACGTCGCCGGAATCGGCTCCACCAACAGGGACATTCAGGAAGGGATGAAGTACGACCTGCTGATCTCGGCGTTGGCGGCAATCGCCCTGATCCTGCTGATCATGATGTTCGTCACCCGCAGCATCGTCGCCGCCCTGGTCATCGTCGGCACCGTCGCGATCTCACTGGGCGCCTCGGTCGGATTGGCAGTTCTGTTGTGGCAGTACATCCTTGGCATCCACCTCTATTGGATCGTCGTCCCACTAGCCATCATCCTGCTCCTGGCCGTAGGCGCGGACTACAACCTATTGCTGGTATCGCGCTTCAAAGAGGAGATCCACGCGGGCCTGAACACCGGCATCATCCGGTCCATGGCCGGTACCGGCCGCGTCGTCACCGCCGCCGGGTTGGTGTTCTCCGCGACGATGGCGTCGTTCATCTTCAGCGACCTGGTGATTCTCGGTCAGATCGGTACCACGATCGGTCTAGGTCTGATGTTCGACACGTTGATCGTGCGGTCGTTCATGACACCGTCCATCGCCGCACTGCTGGGCAAGTGGTTCTGGTGGCCGGTGTTGGTGCGACAACGTCCGTTACCGGCACCGTGGCCAACGCCCGTCCAAAAGGAGTCTCAGGAGATTTCGTCGTGAAATTTGTCGTCACAGCCGTGATCGTCGGTGCAGCACTGGTGTTGGCGGCCCCGGCAGCCGCGGACTCGTCCTATGACCGCGATCCCGACACCGACTTCGCCCACGCGTTGCACACCTACGGCATCTACGGGCAGAAAGACTTCAACGCCTGGATCGGCAAACTGGTCTGCAAACGCCTTTACAACAACGTCGACCACAACGCCTTCGACTCCGCCACATTCATCGGCGCCAACCTCGACCGGCACAACAGCACCGCCCAAAACTGGCAATTCCTGGGCTCTGCACTGAACTACTACTGCCCCGACAAACGCGTCATCCTCGACCAGGTCGCCGCGGCCCAACACTAGGAAGGAAGACCATCATGCACACCACACTTCGCCTCGCCGCCGCCACCGCAGCCCTGGCCGGCGCCATCACAACCGGTATCGCCACCTCCGCAGTCTCTTCAGCAGATGCCACCGACGACTACCCCATCCCCAACCGCATCCTCAAAACCCCCTGCACCGCCGAGCAGATCATGGCCGCCGCCCGCGACGTCGAACCCGTCTACTACGAGCGCTACATGATCGACTACAACAACAAACCCGCCGGCGACCAACAAGGCACCCAAGACCGCATCCACTGGTTCTTCTCCATGGACTACGCCGGCCGACGCCAATACTCCGAAGACACCGCCACCAACGCCTTCTACGAAAACATGGCCTGGCGCTGGCCCAACTGGGCCAAACTCTTCTTCAACAACAAAGGCGTCGCCGCCCACACCACCGACATCTGCCAGAAGTACCCCGCAAGCGACATGTCCGTCTGGGGCTGGCACTGACAATGGTGGCCTGTCCCGTGATTGTGCGAAAGCAACGAGTAGCGTCGAGCAGCGTTACGGACGCACACCGACGTCCTATCGGCAAGAAACGACCGTGGCGGTTGAGACGAAACGTTGGGGCTGCACATCGTGTGGGACCACACAGAGGCGCCGGCGACTCCCCGTACCGCGGGGTATTCCGGATCTGACGACCGCCCGCAGACGATTCGAGTGGGCGCGTGGGAACACCGATGAAGATCTTCGCCACCGGCGTGGCCGGAAAGGTACGCCCACTACGTCACCAGAAGCACTGGTCGAGCGGAGGATCGACGTCCGCGGTGTCGTTCATACCCCTGCGAAAATCGAGGAAGCCCATCAGCGCGGGGCGACGGAGACTGTCGCGGTCGACCTGACCGATGCGCGGGCGGTCGCCATCGCCGTGGATGGCGTCGGCGGTGTCTTCCTCACCACCGCGGCGATTTACCCGGACGTTACGACGTTGGCACTCAAAGTCACTGCGCGCTGAGATCAGTGCCAATGTCGGCAAGGTCGTCTACGACGGCGTCTATCGCCCTTCCTAAGCTTGTCCAACCACGCCAGTACCCGCCCCGTGGAGGAGGCGCTCTACGCGTCGCACCTCAACTTCACCGTGCTACAGCCGGCGATGTACGTGCAGGCGCTGGAAGCGACATACCACCAGGTGTTGGACACTGGAAGAGTCGTCGCGCCGTGGTCAGAACATTCGAACATGACCTTTGTCGACTACCGCGACGTCGCCGAGGTCGCTGCGCTGGCGTTCATCGACACCCGGCTGTCCTACGGCACGTTCGAACTTGCGGGGGATGGTGAACCGGATTCAGATCGCCGAAATGACGAGTCGCACCGGCGGACGGACATTGATCGACGAGGACTCCGCGAAGATGCCCCGGGGCTACAACGTATGTCAACGATGTTCGCCGACTACGACCAGCACGGCTTCCGTCACGGCAATTCCATTGTTCTGATGGTGATTCGGAAACGGCTGCCGCCTTCGGTCGACGATTTCATCAGCCGTCTGAACTGATGGGCCCTCAGTGCTCGCGCCGGCGGGTGATCGATGCGGCCTTGGTTCTTAGCGCTCGGCCGTAGCGCGCCAGGAGGCCGAGTCCGGCCACTTGGGCCCCGGCTGTGGGTGCCCGCTGCGCAGTGACCGATGACCACGTCGTGTGATCGCGTATCGGTGTCACGGTTCCCGAGATGGCGGCGCCGCCGCCGAGGCGATCGGGCGGGGCAATGACGTCGGCGACGTTTGCACGAACTGGTTGATGATCGTTGGTCCCCACAACGCGTGCAGCCACAGCTTCCGTACGATTCTGAGCGAATCGTCGGCGGTGCCACCTTTGGCGATGAAGCGTTGGTCACCGTAGGCTGTCCGCGCAGTGATGGCCGTCAACACACGTATCAGGGCGGTGAACTCAGCGGCGTTGTTGCAGAGCGGATCAAGCCCCACTGACCGCGACGCCGCGGCGAGGTGCAGACGGACTTTCGTGACTACTGCGTCCTCGAGCAGATCGATACGTTCCGACAGTGCCGGGTCGAGGTGTTTGGCAGTCCGGCAGGCTTGCAGCGTGAGGTCCTCGCTGTTCAAAAGGCCCGATATTTCCTGCATTAGGGCATCGACCACCGTCTGCCGGTCGATGCGCCGGGCAGCATTGGGGACCATCGGTGGGCTGCGCAGAATGTCATCGGTGAGGTCATCGACCAGGGCTGCCAAGACACCGAACTTGGACGGAAAGTAGAAGTAGAACCCTGACCTGGACAGGCCTGCTCGGCGACTAATCGCGGCCACGGAGATGTCATCGAACGCCTGCTCAGTCAACAACGACTCTAGTGCCGAAATGAGGGTGGTCCGGTTGTGATCGCCACGGCGTTGCGTGGACTTCTGCGGCTCCCGCGCCGCGAGTATTGGTGTGTCTCGCCGCCCGTTCGTGGCGTCAGCCGTCTTCACTGTCGAACTCGCCGACCAGGCGGTGGATCCGCCGGCTCCTCACTAGATAGGCGTCTACAACCGGGTTGATGATGCCCCGCAAAACGGAATAGAGCAGCCAGATTCGGGGTCTCACGGTCCGTGGTGCGCGGGCTTCGACGCTGTCGACGATGCTTCGGGCCGCCTCTTCGACTGCGATGCGGCGGTTGAACGGCCATGGGAGTTGTGCGGCTACTGCGTGTCCCATGGGGTCGTGGTCGATCGTGGCGTGAGTCATGTCGGTTTCGACTAGTCCGAAGTAGACGGTGCCGACCGCCACGCCGTAGGCCGCGGTCTCGATGCGTAAGGCGCGCGCGAGCTGTTCGACAGCCGCCTTGCTGATCATGTAAGCGGCGCCTCCGACGCCGGGGGAGAAGGCCGCCCCGGAGCAGATCAGTTGAAACTGGCCTCGGGCGGCGATGATGGGTTCGGCGCTCGCGCGAACGGTGTTCCATGTGCCGGTTTGGTTGATGTCGATGACGCGGTCGAATGCCCCCTTGTCGATACTGCGTAGCGTTCCCGGAGGGGGGGCGACACCAGCGTTGGCGACGACGAGGTCCAATCGACCGAAGGTCTCGATGACGTATCCGACGGCCTTCTCCATGGCGTGGTAATCGGTGATGTCGGCGACGACGTGATCGACGCGCTCATGGCCGATGCCGTTTGCGGAACGGATGAGCAGGTCCTCGTCACGGTCGAGCAGCACCACGTGTGCGCCTCGGCGGTGCAGTTCCCGGGCGGTCTGAAGTCCAATTCCCTTCGCAGCGCCGGTGATCAGGGCGACCCGACTCGCCACCGGTTGCTGGGTTGCCCGACTCATACCGGACTCCCCTGGGGTGCAGTGTGTGTGGGTGACGTTGCGACACGGGCGAGAAAGTCGTCGGGGCGGAGGTGGCGCATTCGGTGCTGGAAGGAGAAGACGAAGCCGGGCCAGAAGGTGATGTTGCGGCCGCTCGGTGAGAGGTAATAGCTGCTACAGCCACCGGTGTTCCACACCGATCGCCTGAGTTTGTGATTGACGTCGGTGACGAACGCGTTCTGCACCTCGGGGCGAACCTCCAGGGTGCGCAGGTTGCGTCGGCGCATCAGGTCGAGGGCCCCCAGGAGGTAATCGACTTGGGCTTCGATCGTCACCACCTGGGAGGTGTAGACCACGGAGTTCGGACCAAGGATCATGTAGAAGTTGGGGAATCCGGCGATGACCGTCCCCAAATGCGCGGTCATGTCCTCCCGTGCCCATACCTCGGCCAGGGTGCCGTCGCGGCCGTGGATGCGCGTGAAACTGTCATTGCCCGTCAAGGTGAAACCGGTGGCCAGCACGATGGCGTCGACTTCGTGATGGGTGCCTGCGCTGGTGTGGACACCATTGGCCGTCACCCCGGTGATGGGCGAGGTTTCGACCACGCAGTTGTCGGCCGCCAGCGCCGGGTAATACTTGTTGGAGAAGGTGGGCCGTTTGCAGCCGAAACGATAATGGGGCGTGAGTGTTTCGCGAAGGCGGGAGTCGTTGACTTGGCGCCGCAGGTGGCGGCGCGCGATCGCCTCGGCGGTCCGCAGCAGTGCCGGGCGATACACCAAGCCCGGCACCATGAGCTCTTGGGCTACCCCGACGGCGCTGCGCAGTGCCTTCTGCAACAGCGGTATGCGCGAGAATGTCCGCTGCACGCTGGCCGGCAGTGGGCGGTCGGGATGAGGCATGATCCAGGTCGGCGTGCGCTGGAAGACCACCAAGGTGTCGACTATCGACTGCAGTTTCGGAATGAGTTGCACCCCAGAGGCACCGGTCCCGACCACGGCGACGCGCTTGCCGCTCAGCTCGCAGCCGTGGTCCCACTGGGCCGAATGCAACACCGGCCCGGTAAAGCTGTCGAGTCCGTCGATGTCGGGACGATGGGGTTGGCTGAACGGACCGCTGGCACCGACGAGCACGCTTGCCGTGTACGTCGCCCCGTGCGCGGTGGTGATGCGCCACAGCTGGGCGCCCTCGATCCATTTCGCCTCGGTGACGTCGTGGCCCATCCGCAAGTGCTCGTCGATACCGAAACGCTCGACGCAGTCCTGCAGATAGCGTTTGATCTCAGGTTGGTGGGGATAGAGCCGCGTCCAATGGGGGTTAGGCGCGAAGGAGAAGGAGTACAACACCGACGGGATGTCACATTGCGCTCCCGGGTAGGTGTTGGCGTGCCAGGTCCCGCCGACGTCGGTGTCGCGTTCGAACACCACGAAGTCGTGCTCGCCGGCGTGCTTGAGCCGGATCGCGGTGCCCAGGCCACCGAATCCAGCCCCGATGATGCCTACTCGAAAGTGCTTGTCAGCCATCGTCAGTCCTTCGTCGTCTAGAGATCCACGACGATCGCGTCGCCGACGGCGCGCGACACGCAGATCATCATGTAATCGTCTTGTTCCTCGGCGAGCAGTACCCGGTCGTGGTGCTCTGCGCGTCCTTGCACGATGCGGGTCTTGCATGCACCGCAAAACCCCTGCTGGCACGAATAGGCCACCTCGGGCAGGACCTCGCGTATCGCCGTCAGCGCGGACTGATCCGCCGCCACCGCCACCGTGCGGCCGGATCGAGCGAGGGTGACGGTGAACGCGGTTCCGTTGCGCACCGCAGGCGGGGTGAACCGTTCACTGTGCAGCCGCGTATTGGGGTGGTTGCCGCGCAGGTGGGTAGCGACGGCCTCGGTCAGTGCGGGCGGCCCGCACATGAACACCGTGCTGCCTGGTGACATGTGGCTGACCAGTTCGCTGGCCGACGGTGGCCCCTGCTGCTCGTCGAGGTGCACGCGGAGGGCGATGCGCTGATCCAGCGCTGCCAGCTCGTCGAGGAAGGGCAACGTCGAGTGGGTCCGGCCGGCGTAACTCATCGTCCACGGCGTGCGGCTATCGGCCGCCGCTTGGACCATGGGAAGGATGGGAGTGATCCCGATGCCGGCAGCGATGAAGTGGTAGGCCGGCTCCGGGGTGAACGGAAACGCGTTGCGAGGGCCCCGAATCCAGAGTGCGTCCCCGGCCCGGAGCTGGTGCATTTCCGCTGATCCCTGCCCGCCGGGGATCCGGCGCACGGCGATCCGGTAGGACCGGGCATCGGCGGGGTCCCCGGTCAGGGAGTAGTGCCGCTGTCGGCCCTGCGGGGTGAAGACGTCGATGTGCGCTCCGGGCGTCCACGCCGGCAGCGCCGCCCCGCCGGGGCGCACCAGTGTCACGACGACCACGTCGGATGCACCGGCGCAGACGTGGTCCACCTGCACCTGCATGGTGAATCCGGTGCGGCGGCGGGGGTGGGGAGGTGACAGCGTGTCGGCGAGGGGTCCCTGGGCGAAGAGTTGGGAGTAGCCACGGGCGAGGACGCCCATCACGCGCAGGCTGTGGGTGGGATGGTCGAGATCGGTGGTGGGGGCGGTGAGGTAGTTCATCCGCGTGCCGCGAGCGCCGCGGGGGAGTGGGCGAGGTAGCGGGTGGCTTTGGCCACGTCGCCCATTCCGGACGGATGAAAACCTGGCCGTAGATAGATGCAGATCTGAACCACCAGGAACCACAGTGGCGGCACGAGGTGCCGACGTGAGGCACTGGCGTAGGCCACCGGCCACCACCGCCGAAGGCCGGACGGACGCGGGCTGTGCCGGTAGAGGTGTGCCGCTGTGGTGAACCACAGCACCGCCAATCCGGTGCAGGCGAGGAACGCGGTACGTGCCCGCCGGGGGTAGCTTCCGTCGACGTGGCTGAAGGCGTCGAAGGCCACGTTGCGGTGTTCGAGTTCTTCGCTGCCGTGCCAGCGCAACAGATCCAGCATGGTGGGGTTCATCCCCAATCGGTCGAATTCTCGGTTGTCGAGCAGCCATTCACCAATTACCGCGGTGAAGTGCTCGGCTGCGGCGTAGATGCCCAGACGTTCGGCGAGCCAGTGTTGCCCGGCGGGGCCGGTGAGCCCGTGATCGCCGAAGATCTTGTACACGGCGTATTCGATACGGCGCATGACCGGGGCGATCGGCACGCCATTGGCGACGAGGTAGCGCCGAAACCCTTCGTGGGAGGCGGCGTGGGTGGCCTCCTGTCCGACGAATCCGATGACTTCCTCCCGCAAGCGTTCGTCGTCGATGTGCGGCAGCGCCTCGGCGAAGACGTCGGCCATCGCGCGTTCCCCTTCGGGCAGCACCAGGTGCATGACGTTCCAGAACTGGGTCGCGTAGGGCTCGCCGGGCAGGTATTCCAGCGGCACCCCCTCCCAGTCGAACGACACCGGGCGCGGGGCGATGGCCAAGGCTTCCTCGTCGTACTCGTGTACTTCGCGAGGCCGTTTCGTCATGGTCATCTGCCTTTCCGTTCCTAACCAGCAGCAATATGGTGATACGAATAGCATATCTGCGTATCACCTTACGTCTACAGTTATAGGCTCAATGGATGGCATCAGGCAAGCCCCAACGCTCAGAGTCACGGCGTGCCGCTGAGGTGACCTCCGTCATCGACCAGATCCTCGACGGCGCCTTGGCGGTGTTTGCCGACCTTGGGGTGCGTCGAGCGACGATCGATGATGTGGCCCGTCGCGCTGGTATCGGCAGGGTCACCATCTATCGACGGATCGGCGGGAAACCGGAACTGACCAGAGCGGTACTGGTGAGAGAGGCACAACGACTGTTCGCGGCTGTCCGCGCAGCAACTGAGGGCACCGTGACGGTCGAGGATCGGGTGTCGGTGAGCTTCGCGTGCACCGTGGAGATGGTGCGGGGAAACCCGGTGTGGCAGCGACTGCTCGTTCTGGAGTCCGAGGCCGTTCTTCGTCAGCTCACGCTCGACGGCCAGGCCATCCTCGCAGCAGCCGTCGCGGCCACCGTCGACATTCTCGATCCCGATGGGCGCAGCGACCTGGCGCCGGAAGTCCGCCTCGCGCGGGCTGAGATATTGGTACGCATCGCTCACTCGGTGTTGCTGACTCCGCTGGTGGGAGTCCCGCTGAGTACCCATGACGAGTTGGTCGCCTTCGCGCGCGAGCACATGGTGCCGATTGCCACGGCGGTCGCGGTCACCCCCGGGCGGTGACGATCACCGACGTGAACCCAGGATCTGTTCCCGCAGTTGCCTCTTGAGCACCTTGCCCGCACCGGAGAGGGGCAGTTCGGAGACTAGCTCGATGCTGCGCGGAACCTTGTAGTTGGCGAGCCGGCTGCGTACATGATCTTGCAATTCGTCGATGTCGACGTCGGCGCCAGGGACGGGCAGCACGCAGGCGTGCACCGTCTCACCCCACCGCTCACTGGGTAACCCGATCACCGCTGATGCCGCGACCAAGGTGTGGGTGCTCAACGCGTTCTCGACTTCGGCGGAGTACACGTTCTCCCCGCCGGTGACGATCATGTCCTTGATCCTGTCGACGACGAACAGGAACCCGTCCTCGTCGAGGTAGCCACCATCGCCGGTCCGATACCAGCCCTCGACGAGAACGGCGGAGGTTTCCTCGGGGCGCTCCCAGTAGCCCAGCATCACGTGATCACCGCGCACACAGATCTGCCCGACCACGCCCGGTGGCACAGCGCAGCCGGTGTCGTCGATGACCTGGATTTCGGCGTGCGGCGCGGCCCGGCCAGCCGATCCCAGGTGTTCCCCGACGTGGTCGTCGGGGAAGAGCAGCGTAGCCACGGGCGCTACCTCGGTCATCCCGTAGGCCTGTGTCAGCTGCACTTCCGGGAGCACCTGCATCACCCGGTGCAGCAGCCCCTCGGAGATGGGAGATCCCCCGTAGAGGATCCGGCGCAACGACGACAAGTCGTAATCGCCCAACCGCGGATCATCGACGAGCATCTGAATCATCGTGGGCACCAAGAGAACATCGGTCACCTCGTGGTCGGCGATCGCCGCGAACACCGCCCCCGGCTCGAAGGCCGCCACCATGACGTGACTGCCGCCCATGACGACCTGCCCAGCCCATGCGGCCAAGTCGGCCAAGTGGAACATCGGCGCGGCGTGCAGCAGCACCGATCCTTCCCCCAGCAACTGTCCGGTCGCCACGGTGCCCAATGCCGAGGTCATCATGTTGCGCTGTGACAGCATCACGCCCTTGGGAAATCCGGTCGTGCCGCCGGTGTAGAACAGCCCGGCCAGGTCATCGGCGCTACGCCGCGCATCGGGCGTCGGGGCATGCTCGGTGATGAGGTCCTCATGGGAAACGAAACCCGCCGGCGTTGAGCCGTCGCCGCAGTAGACCAGCGTCGTCAGGTCCGGGCAGTTCTGCTGCAGCCAATCGGCAGTTTCGGCGAACGTGTCGTCGACGAACAGGCATCGAGTTCCCGAATCGTCGAGGGCATAGGCCATTTCGTTCGGATTCCAGCGGATGTTGACCGGGTTCACCGCCGCGCCGGCCCACGGCACGGCGAGCAGATATTCGCTGTAGCGATCGCTGTTGAGCGCCAGGATGGCGACCCGATCACCGTCGGTGATGCCTAAGGCACGCAGGCCTGCTGCCAAGCGTGCCACGCGGTCGTGTTGCTCGCAGAAGGTTCGGGCGCGGTCACCAAAGACGGTGGCGATCTGGTGCGGTCTGGCTTGCGCGGCTCGGTGCAAGCCCTGGGTGATGTGCATCAGTGACTCCGTTGTCGTGTGGGCTGATCTAGAGCGAACGTGCGATGAGTTCCTTCATGACTTCATTGGCGCCAGCGAGAACGCGCAGCACCCTGTTGTCGGCGTACAACCCGGCAATCGGGTACTCCAGGCAGTAGCCATAACCGCCGAACAGCTGCTGGCAGCGGTCGACCACCTCGGCGGTACGGTCGGTGATCCAGTACTTGGCCATCGACGCCGTCACCGCGTCCAGACCGCCCTGGCAATGTGTGGCGATGCAATCGTCGAGGAAACCACGGTTGATCCGGGTGATCGTGGCGCATTCGGCCAACTCGAATCGCGTGTTCTGCATGGCGAACAGTGGCTTGCCGAAAGCGTTTCGGGTCTTGGTGTAGTCGATTGTGGCCGCGAGCGCGGTTTCACTCATCGCTTGGGCGATGATCGCGGTGATGAGGCGCTCCTGGGGGAGCTGCTCCATCAGTTGGTAGAACCCCCGCCCCACCGTGGCGCCCAGGACATTAGCTGCCGGGATCCGAAGCTCGTCGAAGAACAACTCGGCGGTGTCTTGGCCCTTCTGGCCGATCTTCTTCAGGATCCGCCCCCGGCGGAAGCCCGGCGTATCGTCGTCGACCTCTGCGACCAGCAGGGAGATACCTGACGCGCTCTCGTCCTCGCCGGTGCGGGCGGCGATGATCAGCAGCTTGCACAACCACCCGTTGGTGATGAAGGTCTTTGCCCCCGAGACCAGGAACTCATCTCCCTGACGCACCGCGCGGGTGCGAATAGCCTGCAGGTCCGAACCGGTTCCAGGCTCGGTCATGGCGATCGCACCCACCGCCTCACCGCTGCACAGCCGCGGCAACCACCGCTGCTTTTGTTCCTCGCTGGCGTAGGCAAGTAAGTAGTGCGCGACGATCCCCTCAGTGATCGCGAACCCCATACTTGAGACGCCGGCCCTAATTTGTTCGTCGATCAGCACCGCCAAGTGTCCGAAGTCACCGCCGCCGCCGCCAAAGCACTCCGGTATCGACATTCCCAACAACCCGAGCTCACCCGCCCGCCGATACAACGCCGGGTCCGGATGCCCCGCCAGCGCATGGTCTTCTTCGCGAGGCGCCACCTCGTTCGCGAAGTACTTACGCGCGAGTTCTGCCACCGCAGACAGTTCCGACTGCAACGCGCCCGGGAGAGATATGCTTGTTGGCATACGGCCAATAGTGCACCAGTTATTGGCAAACGGTCAACAAGGGGAAGGCATTCTGATCAACCGTTCGGGGTCGCGCTACCAGCGACTGTCGCCAGATCAGCGTCGACAGTCGATCTTGGCCGGTGCCGCTGAGCTGTTTTCAGCGCGTCCCTACAGTGAGGTCTCCACCGCCGACATCGCCAGGCACGTCGGGGTGGCGCGGGGCCTGCTCAACCACTACTTCGGCACCAAGCGCGAGCTGTACCTCGAAGTGGTCCGAGAGGCAGCGACGGTGCCGCCCGCGGCGGTGCAATCGCTACCTGACAGCGACCTCAATGCGCGCATCGAAGCCGCTGTGGCGTGGTTCCTAACGTCGCTGGAACAGACGGGGCGCAGCTGGCTGACCGCCGCTGGCGGCCACACCGTCGGGCGAGACGAAGGACTCGACCGAATTCTGGCAAAGGCCGAGGACGATTCGGTGGATCGCGTGATCGAGGCTGTTGGACTCTCGCAAGAGGATCAGATCGAGAGACTGCGCGCGCTGATTCGCCCCTTCGGACAGCTGGCGCGCGCGGCGGGGCGAGAGTGGTTACTCAAAGACACGCTGACACGCGCCCAAGCATATTCCCTGCTGGTCGCGACGCTCACCACCATCGTGTGCGAGGTCTACCCGGCGCAGGTGCAGGACAATCAATGACTCAGGGCCGGGAATGAGAGACGTCCGCAACTGTTCAACAGACTGCGAAATCCAGTGTGCGCCAATATATCGTCGAGAGACGGCACAATGTCCGCCACGGCCACAACTTGCGGACTATGCGACGGTGCCCGGCGCTGGGGCGTGTACCGAGGTCGAGTCTCGGTCGGGGCGCCTTCCTGGGGTTGCTTCGGCTGCCGCGGAGGGAACGCCAGGATCTCCGGTGTGGGGACGCCCGACGGGTAGTGGCACTCGTCGGTCGAGGGAATTGATGAGCGCGATTAGCCGGTCAATCGGGTATTCATTGGGGTCGGTCAAGTGCAAGCGCACCATTTCGTCGGCGGCAGCGTGCAACACGCGGGCGTGCAGCTCCACGTCGTCCACGCCCAGGTGTGCTGCACTGGCCGTCACCCTGGCCAGAATGTAGCTCGCGACGATCCCGCGTGCCTGGTGCAGCCGCTGGTAGAGCTCTGGGGGCCCGCCCTCGGCGGGAAAGAGGAACAACCGCCACGTCTTGGAATCGGCATCGATGGCCTGCAAGACCGCCGCGACGGTGTCGCTCATCGACACCAGCTCGGTGCTGCCCGTCGATGAAACGGCGGCCAGGAAGCTCTCCGACGCGCGATGCGCCTCGCGGTCGATGAGCGCCACGAGCATTCCCGCCAAGGTGCCGAAGTGTTCGTAGACCACGGTGCGGGTGATCCCGCACTCGCGCGCAATCCGGTCGATGGTTGCCGCGTGGAATCCTTCGTCGGTCACGACGTCCAAGCACACGTCCAAGATCTGCTGACGTCGCTGCGGGCCACGCATCCGCCGTGCGGTCATGGGCCTGACCTACCTCCTGAAAGCAACACTTGCCACCGCATCTTACGAGCTGTAACTTGCAACCTACAACTTGTAGGTTAACGGTGCGAGTCCACCTCGACGGCGTGGCGGACGGGCACCGCCGGAGGAGTAGTCATGAATCAGACCAGCCACAACCGTCGGGTGAAACTCGCGTTCTGGGGACCCGGCCACGTGGGCAGCGCAATCCTGCGCGCGGCGCTGCAGCGGCCCGAATTCGAAGTCGTGGGCGCCAAGGTCTTCAACCCCGCCAAGAATGGCCGCGACATCGGCGAGTTGGTCGGCGTCGCCCCCATCGGCGTGCGCGCGACGACCTCCGCCAAGGAGATCCTGGCCCTGGACGCCGATTGCGTCATCCACACCGCCTCCCCGGTCGGCGTGATGGACGGCAGCGGCGACGTCGACGTGATCGCGCTGCTGGAGTCGGGCAAGAACGTGATCTCCACCGCGGGATACCACAACCCATCCATGCCGAACTTCGCCACGGCCAACCGGGCCCCGGCGAGTCGACTCGCGCGGGCTGCCCACACAGGGGGTGTGACCCTGCACGGATCGGGAGTCCACCCGTCCTACATGGTCGAACGGCTCGTCCTGACGATGACCGGGATGATGACTCACGTCGACCACATCCGCTTCGTCGAGGCCGTCGACGTCTCCGAAGCCGCCGACGGCAACCTGGAGTACTTGGGTCTAGGCAAGCCCCTCGCCGAAATCAACGCCGACTTCTTCACCGCGTCATTCGGTGATCTCTACTACGGCGACATGATCGGCAACGTCGCCCACCACTTGTACGGGACCGACATGCGCGATGTGCGTATCGAACACGATCTACGCGCACTAGCCGCCAACCACGACATCGAAACACCGGAGCTCACGATCGAAGCCGGCACCGCCGCGGTGTTGCACATGACCCATCGAGGATTCCACGGAGATCGCCTGTTCTTCACCAACGAGGAGGTCTGGTACGCGGGCTGCTCAGCCGCGTACTTCGGCGAGGACCTGCCTTTCGGCAATTTCGGTAGTCCTGCGTCTTACATCATCGAGATCAACGGCGCGCCCAGCACGATGCGTGCCCAAATGGAACTCGAATCCTCGACCGCCGATACCGCACCGATCATCACCCAGCTCACGGTCGTGCCGGTCCTCGACGCGGTCATACCCGTGTGTAACGCCGAACCCGGGATCGCCATCCCCGACCCCGCGCTGCACCTGCGTCAAGACACCCGCATCGACCCCAACGTCGACACGGCTGCGCCGCGCCCCACCCGGCCGCTGGCCGCCGCGGGTGCGCGACTGTCCGCCTCTGCCGCTGCCCTGAAGACCCGTGCAGACGCCGAAATAGCCCGCTTCATCGCCGGACCAGGCAGACGCCCGCTCGACCGTCTGGAGTCCGGGTCGCTGCGGCCCGCTGTCATCACCGCGCTGGCCAACGGCCTTGCCCGACGGTTCGATTCCGACCAGGCGGGAGACATGCACGCCGTCATCGAGCTGCGCCTCACCCGTCCCGCAGGCGAGGGGACCGATCCCATCGACATCGTGATCGCCAACGGGCAATGCAACGTCACGCTGCAGCCAAGCCAGAGTCCCGACGTGTGCATTCAGATCGGACTCGCCGACCTGATCCGGCTCTCGACCGGGGGGGCAACCATGGCGGGCCTGGTGCAACAGAACAAGATCAAACCTACCGGAGATCTGGCACTCTGCCTGCGCTTCGGGGCTGTGTTCGGTCAGCGCCCCCCACAATACTGACGAATCGACCCTCGACCGCGTGCCGGACATCGACTCGGAACTCTGTTCGGGCTCTTTGAAGATCAGCGCGACACCGATGGTCAATGCGCTGCGGCCAGACTGCAAAGCTCGGAAAGGAAGCTTGCCAGCGTATGTCGCCCAACCGACCACGCCCGATGGGGAGGTCGACAGACTTTGCGCACCGTGGTTCAGCGCCGATGTGAAAGGCGAACAGCCTGCGGTATCTCACCTGGCACATCCCACTGGGTCCGCAAACAAGACAGAACACAAACAAGACAGGAATGGACGGTGCGATGTTGCGAACGATGTTCGGCAGTAAGGTACACCGCGCCACCGTGGCCCAGGCCGACCTGCACTACGTGGGTTCGATCACCATCGACCTGGATCTGATGAGGGCAGCAGATATTCTGGAGGGCGAACAGGTCGTGGTCGTCGATGTCACCAACGGCGCACGGCTGACGACCTATGCGATAGCTGGCAGGCGAAGCTCCGGAATCATCGGAACCAATGGTGCTGCAGCGCTTTTGGTCATGCCGGCAGACCCGTCATTATCATGTCATTCCGAAGCCTCGATGAGCGCGAGACCGCCGGACTATGCACCCAGAGTGGTTCACGTCGACCGGGGCAATCGCATCGTTGGGCTTGGACACCATCCTGCGCAACCGGTACCTGGTGCCGCCCATCAGTGTGCCGGCACGTAGATGAGCGGTAAGAGGGTTCGTGTGCACGTAGCCTCCACTGGGGTGGCGACGGTGACGATGGTGCGTGCCGATAAGCACAACGCCCTTGACCAGGCCATGTTCGAGGGCTTGATGAATGCTGCAGGGCAACTGGCAGTAGACAGCTCGGTGCGTGCGGTCGTGCTGCACGGTGAAGGGACGAGCTTCTGTTCTGGTCTCGACATTGCCAGTTTCCTGTCTGGACGGGATGGCACCGCTGTTCTGCTAGGCCGCGAGGGCGGCCGGGTGGCCAACTTCGCCCAACGCGTGAGCTATGACTGGTCCTTGGTGCCCGCGCCGGTCATCGCCGCGGTTCACGGAAATTGCTTCGGCGGTGGTCTCCAGATTGCGCTCGGGGCAGACATCCGGATCGCTGCACCGGAGGCGAAGCTGTCCATCATGGAGGTCAAGTGGGGCCTCATTCCCGATATGGGCATAACCCAGACCCTGCCGCGACTGGTCCCCATCGACGTTGCGAAAGAGCTGACGTTCAGCGGCCGAGTTGTCTCCGGGAGTGAGGCTCTGGCGCTTGGACTGGTCACGCGAACTAGTGACGACCCGCTGGTTCTAGCACTGGCCCTCGCGGAGGAAATCGCACAGAAGTCTCCGGATGCGATCCGTGCCGCGAAGCGCCTTTATGACCAGTCGTGGGCCGGTGACGACACCGCAGCTGCACTTGGACGCGAATCCGCACTGCAAGCTGGGTTAATCGGCAAGCCGAACCAGCTCGCTGCCGTTGCCGCTGGAATGTCCGGCCAACAGCCTGTTTTCCTCGACCTCGCCTAGCTTAGCTAGGGCCTGGCCTACTATCCACGCACCAGGTGGGTGCCATAGGCGCGTCCTGCACCGAAGGAGCAAGTGGGCAGGGCGGGAAACGTGACTTGCAGCCCCGAGGCCTTCTGCCTCGAGTCAGCCTCCATTTCGTCGAGCCGGAGGCCGGCCTGTCGGCGAGGCTGACCGCCGTGGACCCGTCCGTACCGGGCTCAGTTCAGTGGTCAACCAAACTGGGGGCAGTCCCGAGCTTGGCGTAGATCATGACGGTGCGCCCATGCGCAGACCGGCCACCCGGTCCGGCACCGCAGCCTGTGGCCGCGAGCATCGGTATCCGCGCCCGGTTCCGCTTCCGGATGAGGCGGTAGCAGTTCGTCGCGGACGACGACGTCGTAGTCGTTGACGACGGCGTATTCCCACGCTGTGGCGCCGGCGTAGCCGACATCGACGGCCATGGCGTGCCGACGTAATCCCACCGCAATCGCATCGGCTAGCAACTTTCCATCCTCGGCTTCAAGCGTCCGCATCACTTCCACCTTGCTGTTCTGTGGTTTGAAAGTCGCGCGACGGTGCTGTATTCAGCGTTTCTCGGCCGTGTAGTGCCCGGATGGCCAGAACGGTTGCGACAGAAGCCAGCAGCGCCAAGGGGAAGCCCATGAGGAGGCGGGCGACTCCGAGTAGAGTGTTCCTGTCGGTGACGTATAGGCCGTATTGGACGAGGAACCGCGCGCTGAACACCAGCGCCCACAACCCGGTGACACCGGTGAAGTACCACCTGTGCCGGCGGCTGTTTCGCCAAATCCGGCCGTGGCCGCCGTTCCACGCCCACACATAGCCGGCAAGTGGCCGACCGATTAGGACCGAGCCGACCAGTACGGTAGCCGAAACGAGCGAAACCCAGATCTGGGGCAGATAGAAATCCTTGCTCTGACCCGTGAAAAATGGGATTCCCGCCGCGAGAGCCGTCCCCAGAAACCCGACGACAACGGGCCGGAGGTGATCTCCGTGCCACAGGCACCACAGCAGGATCAGCAGGGAGACCCCGACGGCAATGCCTGTCGCAGTGATCGTGGCCATAAAGTTCGCGGCCACCATATAAGCCACCACCGGTGCCGCAGAGTAGATTACGCCGCGAATTCCGCCGCTGCGTGCGACGATCTCGCCGATTCGGTTGCGACTGAGCGCCGGGTCGGTCATCGTCGCAACCTCGGCGTGTTCGTCGCGGTCGGTACATAGGCCGGTTTTGATGTCATCGGGATGTTTGGCACCACCTTGGTTGGTTGTTCACGAGCCCAGTGAGGCGCGACGGTGTTTGCCGCATGTTCGCGCCCTCGAGTTTAACTGGTAGACAGTCCATCGATTAGGTACGGTGGGTTGCATGACACACACACCTGCGGTTCCCGTGCACATGCAGCGCAACGTCCTCGATCCGGCCCCGGCGTTGGGTGAGATCCGCGAGTCCACTGGCATCCACTTGATGAAATCCTTGTACGGGGAGACCACTTATGTTCTGACCCGATACGACGACGTCAAGGACGCGTTCGCCGATTACAAGCGGTTCTCCAACCGCCGACCGCCCTCCTTCGAGCAGCTGCCATCGCTCACCGATGGTGACAAGCCCGAGGAGGGCCCCGGGAGCCTGTTGGCAATGGATCCTCCCGATCACCAGCGATTGCGACGGATGCTGACCCCTGAGTTCACCGTCCACCGAATGAAGCGTCTGCAACCTCGGATCATTGAGATCGTCACCGAACATCTGGACGCGATGGAGCAGGCCGGGCCGCCCAGTGATCTGATCGCAGACTTCGCTCTGCCGATCCCCTCCCTGGTCATCTGCGAACTGCTCGGCGTGCCGTATGAGGACCGCGACGACTTCCAGCAGCGAACCGCGCGCCAGCTCAACTTCTCGCTGCCGCCCGAAGAGCGTCGGGAACTGATGATCGCTGCCCGGCAATACATGTTTTCGCTGGTGCAGAGGGCGCGCCAGGATCCAGGCGACGACCTACTGGGCATGCTCGCCACCGAACACGGCGACGACCTCACTGATAACGAGCTTGTCGGGATAGCCGGACTGCTGCTGGTGGCAGGGCACGAAACAACCTCGAATATGCTCGGCCTGGGCGCCATCGCCCTGTTACAGCACCCCGACCAGTTGGCCGCCGTCCGCGACGACCCGGCCGCCGTGGGTCCGGCGATCGAGGAGCTGCTGCGCTACCTTTCGGTCGTCCAGCACTCCCTGCCGCGGCTGACCACCACCGAGATCACGATCAACGGTGTCATCATCCCCGCAGGGCGCCTGGTTATGCTGTCCCTGCCGTCGGCCAACCGCGACCCGAAATTCATCGACGACCCGGACACATTGGATATCGGGCGCGGCGCAATGGGTCATATGGCGTTCGGGCACGGCATCCACCATTGCCTGGGAGCACCATTGGCCAGGATGGAGATGAGGATCGCGTTTCCGGCTCTGTTGCAACGTTTCCCCCGTCTGGCGCTCGCCGAAGACCCGACTGACATGCGGTTCCGGGAATTCAATCTCGTTTACGGCGTGACGTCGCTTCAGGTCACCTGGTGATCGACAGATGAGAATACGGGCCGACCGCGAAATCTGCGTCGGTGCGGGCATGTGTGTAATGGCCGACGACACCGTTTTCGACCAAGGTGACGACGGACTTGTGCTCCTCGTGAAGGAGGAGGTTTGCGGAGCCGATGAAAAGCGCGCCCGCGTTGCCGTCCGACATTGCCCGTCTGGTGCACTGCGAATCCTTGATGAGTAGCTGATTGTTACGTTGTTGCTGTGACGGCGAGCAGTCAACGGGGGTTGAGGGCGGATGCCGCACGCAACCATCTGCGCATCGTCACCGCGGCTATCGAGAAACTGGAGTCCGACGGGCCGGCCGTGGCGCTGGAGGACATCGCCCAGCATGCGGGGCTCGGCGTCGCCACCCTCCACCGGCGCTTCGGCAAGCGCGAGGACCTCATCAAGGCTGCAGCCGAGCATGTGTTCACCGAAGAGATCGCGCCCGCGGTCGTCGAGGACGGCCCCGACCCATGGGCGGACCTGGTCGCGACGATCACGGGCACCGTTCAAGCGTTCAGTCGACATTCGGTGCTGCTGTCTCTGGCGAGGGAGCACGCCGTCATGGGCATGGACACCATGCAGGCCTATAACGAAGCGAAAGAACGAGTGGTGTCGCGCGTTCGCGAGGTCGGGGCGATCCGCCCCGACCTCACGGCCGCTGACCTCACCGCAGTCGTCATCATGGCCTTCGCCATCGCGCAGAGGACCAGCGACGAATTCACCGCAACCAACAGACACCTCACCTTGCTGCTCGATGGAATGCGGCCGACCGGCCGCCCGTTGCCTGAACAGCCGAGGTCCACGCAGCATCCTGACACACCGCCGATACGAAGCGACCAGGAATCGGGGCATCCGAGACCTCCTGCGCGACAGACATTTCAGAACCGTCGTTCCTAATACTGCGGCAACCAGGAGAGCAGTCTTCCTCGTCGCCGGGAGTGGCCGAGTCAAGGCTCGGTACCGTCGGCGGCGCCGCCAACTCGACCCAATCCGAGAATGCGTGCTAACAGCTCGGTGCATTGAGGTTTAGTGCCCCGGAACCACCCCGCGGGGAGTCCCGCCTTGGCTGCCTCCAGGGATTGGCGCAGCGTCGCGAGCGCGCGGACCGTCGCCGCCAGTTCGGACGATGTCAGCGCCGAGAGGCGTTCGGTGACGTCTACGGTAAAGGTGACCTCTGCGTCGTCGCGGTGAGGCTGGGCTATCGTCGACGTAGTGCACAGTCACACAGCCACGTCACCCCGCGCGCCTGGACGAGGACCGCGTGGATGATCACTTGCAAGGCTTGGTGCGCGAATTCACTGAGTTTTGGCCGACAGTGATGACGTCGTGATTGTGAAGGACGACGCGCATTGCGTCGAAACGGCCTGCGTCGTTTGCGGCACTGAGGGGTGCGGCCAGCATCGGCAAAGTGGTTCGGGTCCCGGCCGTGACCTACAGCACTCGTACGCCCGCACTTTCGTCAGGTGACGAATCCACCGTGCCACGTTGGCCGCGTCAGCCATCGACGCGCGGAGATTCAGTCAGTGACAAAGCGTCAGTCCTAGGAAATGTAGTCGTTCGTGAGACAAACCCATATGCCATCCACATGAGACAGATCAAATCACCGCAGGTCAGGACCGTGATCATATGCAACGGGAAGTGAGAACCTACAAGGCAACACTCTTTCTGTCGAGTTCATTGTGCTGTCGTTTGTTATCAGGCAGTGGCAGGGCTCTCGTCAGCGCGTTGATCGTTAGGCTGTAGAGCATTGGCGGCCTTGGTATTTCGGAGGCCATACAGACCCGTGTGGGGCTGACGTCACGCAGGCACGCCAAGTGGGGGGTGCTCGAGCACGCGGGGCTTGTACTCGACCAGCTGGATGCGGCCGTCGAAGGTGCGGTGCTCAGTCATCTCGAGAGCGACGTCGGGATAGCCGTCGTAAATGCGTTCTGCGCCAGTAGCCCCGGTGATCACCGGGAACATCACGACCCGGAAGCGGTCGACGAGTCCTGCTCGCAGCAGCGACCGGCACAGGCTGAGGCTACCGATGGTGCCGAGGAGCTCCGAGCCGCTCGATTTCATGTCGCAGACCGCCTTGACGGCATCGTCGCGGACGAGCGTGCAGTTGGCCCACGTCAGTGGTTCCTCGAGTGAGGAGGAGAACACCACCTTGGAGGCGTTCGTGAGCTCGTCCACGGACGCCTCTTCTTCGGGCCTGAACTCGTCTTGCCCATTCGGAACCTGGCCGGCGGCGAATCCCGACATCTGGCGGTAGGTGTTCGCTCCCATCAGGTACGTGACCTCGGGTTGTTCACCGAGCCAGGCGAGGTACTCCGGGCCCTCGAGGCACCAGAACCCGGGCCACCCCTCTGCCGATGCGTGACCATCGAGGGAGGTGATGAAGTCGACGAGAAGCTCCGACATGGCGGTCTCCTTTCCTAAGGTGTCACCAGGTTGGACCGGCCGGGTGCCAAAAACTCATCGACCGCGCTGCGCGCTAACGGAAAAGCAGGCCGAGCTCGACTACGCAGCGAGGACGACAAGCACTCACAACACGCCGAATTCGTTGGGAGAGAACCCTTCAGATCGTCTCGGCTTCAATGAGGTCGTGCGGTACGACCGAGAACGTGCGCCCGGTCGGTCGTAGGCCGGCGCCGGTGAGTAGCGCCGACAGCTCCTCGACCGAGCGCAGACGCCCGCCGTCTCGCTGGGTCAGCGTGTGGAGGTCGAGTAGCGGTGAGAACGGGTTCGGGCGATTGGGGTCCTGAAGATATTCGACGATGACGAGCTTGCTGCCGTGGGGCATGCTCGCCGCCACCGCGGCGAGAATCCTTCCGCAGCGTTCGTCGTCCCAGTCGTGCAGCACATCCTTGAGTACGTACACATCGGCGGTGGCATTGATGGCGCGGAAGATGTCACCCTCGACGCGATCGATGCGATCAGTCAGACCACGGTCGGCGAGAAATCCTTCGGCTTCGGCGATCATTCCCGCACTGTCCACCAAAATCCCACGCAGATCCGCGCGCGCCTCGCCCACGATCACCGATAGCAGCGTGCCAATCCCGCCGGCCACATCGCACACCACAGCACCGTCCGGCCACGGGTAAACGCGAGCAATGGCCCGCGCGGCGATCTCGGTAGCCTGACGCATCGTCGAGGCGAAGATGCGTTGCTCGTCGGGATGCGCGGCGAACCACTCCCACACCGACATCCCGTGCACGAGTTCGAAAGCGCTTCTGCCGCTACGCACGCTGGCGGCCAGGCCGCCCCAGGCGTCCACGGTCGACCGCATCCCCTTGTAGCGCATCCAGGACCGCAGCGAAGCGGGATGGTCACTGCGCAATACCGCTCCGGTACGGGTCAGCTTCACCGCACCCGTTCGCCGATTCATTGTGCAGAGACCGCTACCGACCGCGCCGCGCAGCAGCCGATGGGCGGCGTCGGCATCGCAATCGATTCGGGCGGCGATCTGCGAAGCGGTCATCGGCCCGTCGGCGAGCACGTCGGCAATTCCGAGTTCGGCGATGGCTGCTGCGATCTGGACGCCGCCGACGCCCTCGCCGAGATCCAGCATCGCGATCTGAGGCGGCACCAAACGGTCTGCCAGCTGCTTGAGGCGCCGTCGAAGGGCGAGCGTGGCCAGCACTACGGGAAGAGGCGTCGACGGCATCCGTGCAGGTTAGCCGCCCAGGCACATTTTCAATCCCGCTTTCTGGGGCGTCACAACGAGAGGGATTTCGAGATCGAGCCCAGCGCCGGCGGCGCGCACCGGGTGGTGACGGTGCCACACCGGAAATCGTAGGACCGCGAAAGCTGCTGCACTAGAGGAAGATTCAGAAGGGACGAATGGCTGCAACAATCCGGTGTGGTCATTCGGTGGAATGAGGCCCGGCATACGGAATACGCGCGAGCTGCCCTCACTTCCAGGATAAGGCCTGACAGGGGGCTTGCGGCAAGGGCCGGGTGGTGCTGCATGCTGGGGCGTCTCAGCAGTGCGTCCGAAGGATTTCAGGTGTCCGAATCGCTGGATGAAGGCCCGTTCTTTCACGGCACGACCGCAAACTTGCGTGTGGGCGAGTTCCTCACCGCGGGCCATAGGTCGAACTACCGTCCCGAGATCGTGATGAACCACATCTACTTCACCGCTCTTGTTGATGGGGCTGGCCTTGCCGCGGAGATCGCCGCCGAACTCGCTGGGGGTCAGGCACTTCCGAGGGTGTACAAGGTAGAGCCGACCGGGGAGTTCGAGAATGACCCGAATGTGACCGACAAGAAGTTCCCCGGCAACCCCACTCGGTCGTACCGCAGCACGGCCCCTTTGCGGATCGTTGGCGAGATCACCGAGTGGTCGCGACTGGCACCGGAACAGCTGCAGTCGTGGCGAGAGCGGTTATCTGCGCTTCTCTCGGACGAAAATGCGGAGATCCTCAACTGAGAAACTCGACGTCATCACCGGCCATGACTAACTGGCCGCGTAAGCCGATTCGTGGGATATGAGCCGGCCAGAACTCGGCTGCAACGGCCACGATTCCGCACGTCGCTAAGGGTGCGGACCGCGAATGCCGAGCACCGGTTGTCGGCAGCCGCCTTTGTTGAAGTCCGGGCACCAGGCCGAATGTCCGTCTTCGTCTCGCCACACGAGCTGCAGCGCGCGCACCTCGGGGCCGTACAACTCCACCGCTAGCGTCAAATGCGCGTCCGGCTGCGCGACCGCGACGAACTCGGCCTGCCAGCCGTCCGGTAGTTGCATCGTGTCGCCGGGAGCCGGGACCCGCTCGCGGATCAGGTAGTTGGCAACGGTGTTGAGGAGCCTAACCGCCCATTCGGGTGAAACACCGGTCACCAGCAGTTCGGGCAGACCGGCTGGATGCAGTCCTACGGTGTAGGCGAACGGGTTTCGGTCGCTCTCGACAAACTGCACGGCCCAGCCGTGCTCAAGAATCGTCCGCCGGAGTACATCGTGATAGTCGGCCCGGGTGGCCTCGGGGTGGTCGCACTGCCAGCACACGGCAGAACTCCTTTCGCTGATGGCGCTAACTGTTGTGAATTCAGCGTCCTCCAAGGGTCTGACAGGTCGGTCAGCCGCGAGCCTGGGCCGAGCAATCTGTCTCACCGGGCATCAGTGGTTAAGCTGTCGGGCATCGCCCCACGGCCTTTTCTCGTCGCCGCCCGGCCACGCCGTTGGACAAGGAGATGTCGCCTGGCTGCATCGTCTCGCTAACCTCGACGTGTGCCGGACCCGAACAACCGCCCGCCCGCTCGCCGAGGTCGAGCTACTTCTGACGACTGTGGTAGTGCCACGCACATCGCTGCACCCAAGGCGAACACCATTGCTTCAGGTGGCGGCGGTGCTCCAAGCCCAACCGCTCTCGATGTGAAGGGTTCCGGTGTGCAACCCCCGGTCGCCACCTGGGTGCGCCGGATGTTCTGGCTGCTGGAGCGAGTCGCGCCCGCAGTCGGGGCGCGGTGGGCGACCGAGTTGTGGTGCACGCCGCCGGTCATCGAGTCCAGTCTGCGTATGCCTCCCGGTGTCCCGCCCGGTCAACCATTGGAAGCACACTGGAGCGGACACCGGATCATGGGTGAGGCCTGGGGCGATGGGCCACCGGTTTATCTCGTGCACGGCTGGGGCGGGCGCCGCCACCACCTCGGCATGTTCGTCAAACCTCTCGTCGAGTCCGGACATCGTGTCATCGCATTCGACCTGCCCAGCCACAACGAGTCCGATGCGGGCGCGCTCGCGCCTGGTCGCACCACCGCCATTGAGTGCGCCGAAGCGGTTGCAGCCATGATCCAGACACACGGGCCTGCCCGCGCGGTTGTCGCCCACTCCCTCGGGGCCAATGCGACCGCATTGGCGGCGACCTGGGGCACGACGGTCGGGCGGTTGGTGTTTCTCGCGCCGATGGGCGAATTCCCGATCTATCTGGACCTCTTCGCCGCACGCCACGGCTTCGGTCGACGGATACGCACCGGTCTGCATCGACGTCTTGAACGCCGGATCGGGATGCCGCTGGAGGACACCAACATGGTCCGGATTGCCGGCCGAACCGGCCATCCGCCGATGCTGCTCATCCACGACCCCGATGACCCCGAGACTCCCTATGTGACAAGCGAAAGGATCGTGGCGTCATGGCCGGGTGCACGCTTGCTGACGACGAAAGGCCTCGGCCGGCTGGCGCACTTCCGAATCTTGAGGCACCGTCCCGCGATTCGCGCCGGCGTCGAGTTCATCGGCCCCGCACCGGCCTGAAAACGTGTCGCCGGAACGAACGTCGCCTGACAGACAGCGATCGACAGAAGTGATTGGGAGAGAACCAGATGCGTAGATTCGTGGATATCTCGGTGCCGCTACAGGCGGGTATCGCATCCGATCCGCCGGGACATCTTCCGGAGATCGACTATTACAGCCACGCCGACACAGCGGCTGAAGTCGTCGCGTTCTTCCCTGGCGCGACGGTCGAAGACCTACCCGATCGCGAGGGCTGGGCGATCGAGCGTGTCCGGATCACCACCCACAACGGCACCCATCTCGATGCTCCCTACCACTACGCGTCAACGATGGACGGTGGCGCGCCGGCGATCACCATTGACCAGGTTCCGCTCGAATGGTGTTTGCAACCGGCGGTAAAGCTTGACTTCCGGCACTTCGAAGCGGGCTACGTGGTCACCGCCGCTGACGTAGCAGACGAACTCGATCGCATCGGCCACCAGCTACAGCCTCTCGACATCGTTGTGGTCAACACCGCGGCCGGAGCCCGCTACGGCGAGGCGGATTACGTCTCGTCCGGCTGCGGCATGGGTCGTGAGGCGACGTTGTGGTTGCTGGAGCGAGGTGTGCGCCTGACCGGCACCGACGCCTGGAGCTGGGATGCGCCGTTTGTCTACACGGCACAACGGTATTCCCGTGAGCGGGATCCCTCGATCATCTGGGAGGGGCACCGCGCGGGACGCGAGATCGGGTACTGCCATCTGGAGAAGCTCCACAATCTGGAGTCGCTCCCGGACAGCGGATTTCAGATCAGCTGTTTTCCGGTGAAGGTGCACGCTGCGTCGGCCGGGTGGACAAGGGCCGTCGCGATTCTCGACGATTGAGCGATTCACCGTCCTGATCGCACCGACATCCTGTTCCCAGAGGCCCGGCTTACTCCGGGTAGCCCAGACTCCAGCCCCGGTAGGTCCAGTCGTTTGCCACATTGGGGCTGGGCAGGATTTGGATGTTGTGCCCGTCGCCGTATCCCGGTGAGAGACCCTGAACGCCGCCGGATGTGTAGGTCCCGTCCCCGCGCGCGATGTCGATATGGGGGCCGATGGATCCCACGCTGAAGACGAGTGCCCCACGCGGGGGGTTCATGTCGGTGTGGATTTTCCCCTGTTCGAGGAGCGTTTGGTACATGGTCTCAGAAGCGCCGTCCCAACCGTATCGCTCTTGCGGCACCCCGAATGCGTAGGCCACCAGAGCTTCACAGCCGTACTGACCGAATTGGTCTGTCCCGAGCAGGCTTTCGGCCTTGGCGATGGCGGCGTCGGCTCCGGGGATCACCGGCCGTGGGACTGCTGCGGCACCCGGCGCCAAGAGGAGCGTGGCGGCCAGGCAGGTGGCTACAAGAAGCAGAATCTTTCGGACGTTCATCTCGTGTGCTCCGGTCCTCGGGCCTGCACGGTCGGCTTCTGGCTAGCAGGGTCGGTAACACCCGGTGCCATCGGGCACTGGATGTCACGGAATCCTGCCCTCAAGCACATCAGGCGTTCTCCAGGTGTCGTTCAGAGAGCCATCGCCGGGCCTTGAGTTGGGGCGTGACTCATGGTGAACCCCATGCCCCCTCCCACGCTGAATAAACACGATCAGCAAAGTCGAGGCATCTCCACACCTGCGGTATCCACTCTGCGGTGGAGGTGCACTCAGCGGGCTGCTCACGACGGCACACCGGGGGACGATCCGGCCGAGGGAGGCATCCCGCTCGGGCGACGGCGCCCAACACCGACGGATCGATGAGCCCCCCCGCGGAATCCCAGTCGCGAGTCGGAAGCCGGCGGGAGGAAGAGCTCACACTGACGGACGAGTAGACATTGTCGACGCCAGTTCTTAACCTGTCCGAGACACACGTGGCCGGACCAAGTGTTGGTCCCTGCAATAAAAGGATCGTGACAATCCGCGTGACCGGCATGCGCCACTCACTCCGACGAACGGTGTGCGGTGCTGCAACCGCAGTTCTCGTGCTGGTCGCCTCGATCGGCGCCGTCAATGCGGACCCGGCGGACGACGCGCTGGCCAAGCTCAACGAGTTGTCCGCTCAGGCGCTGCAGACTCGCGAGGCCGTCACGGCGGCGCAGCGCGATGTCGACACCAAAGAGGCCGCTCAGAAGGCTGCCGACGAGCGCCACCGCGCCGACCTCGATGCCCTTGCCGCCGTCAACGCCGAGCTTGCGCCTTACCAGGCAGCGGTCGACCGCATTGCGGCGATGGACTACATGAGTGGCCGCAACGGTCAGGCGGCGGCGCTGCTGACCGCGTCTTCGCCGCAGCAGTTGCTCGACAAGCTGTCGCTGCAGCGGGTGGTCGGCGCCACGACCGCTGAGCAAATGAAGACGTACCACGCAAAGCGTGACCGCGCGGGGTCGGCCGCGCAGGCGTCCGAGAAGTCGGCCGCCGACGCCCGCGCTGCGACCGAGCAGGCCGCCGCGGTGCGCGCGGACCTGCAGGCCAAATGGAATGATCTGCTGCGCAAGATCGCGGCTGCGGAGGCGCAGTACGCGGCGTTGACACCGCAACAGCAAGCGGTCGTCGACAACGCCGTCCCGCCAGCAGCACCACCGCCTCCGCCGCCCGCTGCGCCCGCCCCGCCAGACCCGGCGATCCTCGCGTTGCCCGGCCAGCCGCCCGTGGACCCTGCTCAAGCTCTGGCGGCCGCCCGCGTCGACGTCCCGGAGGCGTTGCCCGCCGGCGTCGCGAACGAGGCGGGCCTACAGGTCAACACCGTGCTCGCCGCCCGCGCCATCAGCGCAAGATTCCCCCAGATCGCCGACATCGACGGCGTTCGGCCCGACTCCAAGCCGTGGCATCCGAGCGGGTTGGCGATCGACATCATGATCCCCAATCCCGAGAGTGCCGAGGGCATCGCGCTCGGCGACGCGATCCGCGACTTCATGCTGAGCAACTCGAGCCGATTCGGGTTACAGGACGTGATCTGGCGCGGCACGTATTACACGCCGAGCGGTCCGGCGGGCTCAGGCTACGGCCACTACGACCACGTGCACGTCACCACGACACCACGCCGCTGACCGCCATCGGTCACGGGTGCAGATTCCACTGGCCGCAGTCCTGGGCCAGCACGTCGTTGACGTCGACGCGGATGCCGCCGACCACCGGTCCGGGGTTCGAGGCCGTGTCGATGATGCGTTGGTAGAGAACCGCGGCGGGGTAGAGCTGTCCGTTCGACCAGGACCGGGTCTGCCAGGCCCAGACGTGGCCAGCGGAGCCTGATCTGCCGATGACCCCGTCGGCAGCGGCCCACTGGCACGGTCGGATACCGGCGTAGATGCCGGTGCGCTGCACACCGATGACCGAGTTGATACCGCGGAACCACGGCAGCGCCAGGTTATTCCAGGTCTGGCGGTCGATGTCGTCGTCGACGCTGAAGAAGATCGGCGCGGTGCGTCCGCCGCCGGCGGCGGTGTGCAGGTGCCAGCCGGTTTTCGCGTCGGCGACGCCACCGGCGTACCCGCGGGTGAAGTCCGATGGCGCGGTCCCGCCCGGTTTGCCGTACTGGTAGTTGCTGACGATCACCAAACCCGCCGCGGCCAGCGTCTTGGCGTAAGGCAGGGTGATCGGCTTGGCGCCGAACGAGGAGCCGGGTCGTGAGGTCGACACGTAGTTGATGACGCCGGAGTGGCCGGCAGCCCGAATGTCCTGCGCCGGAATCTGGCGCATCGCATAGTCGATCAGCGTGGGGCGGGCGGCCTCGGCCCTCGGCGCGTGCCTACCCGCTGATGCCGCACCGAGTCCGGCCAGTGCGGACACCGTGGCGGCGTAGCGCAGTGCGTCACGCCGGGATACCTGCACGGCGTGATGTTAACTATGAGACGCCTGTGATTCGGGAGGCACGCAGGGGCAGTGTCAAATTCGATGCTCCGCCGTTACCGGCCAGCCCGGATTCTTGACATGCCCCGTCGAACGCGCGGCCGGATCAGATCCCAAGCACATCGCGTGCCCGGTCGATTTCATCGGGGTCGGTGGTGGACGGGATGAGCCTGAGCTCGTCGAGCCCCGCCTCTCGCGCGCCGTTGACGGCGGCGAGCAGTCCGGACGCTCCGCAGTTGAACGTCCCTGCGCCTGGAGGCGTCAAGTATGTGGAGGCGTCGTCTCCGATAGAGCCGACCTCTTGCTCCCAGAAGTCCTTCACGTGCTCCTGGAGTTGGTGCTCCGGGTCTGGGCCGAGCGCGAACCAGACCGGCGCGGAGAAGTGTGGCCGATCCGTCCTGCCCGCGGCCTGCCACGCCTGAATGACACGCTCGCGCTGCGCGGCCAACGCTTCGGCGTCGAAATGCAGTGAGTGAGCCGGGTCGGTCACCCCGACAGCCCATTGCGCGGCTCGAGCGAGTGCCTTCGGGCCGATCACACCGGCGACGAGCGGGATACCGCCGTTCTGGATGGGCGCGGGGCCGACTGGGAAGTGTCCCTCGACGGGGGGCTTCTGAGCCCACACGCTGCGCATCGCGGCGACCGCGCTGTCCATGCGTTGCCGCTTTCGCTCGAGCGGGCTGTCGACCGCGAGGTAATCCTCATCCCACGCGCCGATGCCGACCCCCAGCGTCAGGCGCCCGTCCGACAGGACGTCTACGGTCGCCAGGTCCTTGGCGAACAGGACCGGATTTCGCAGGGGCAGTGCGACGACGTCGGTCCACAACCGCACGCGCTCCGTCACCGCCGCTGCGGCGGCAAGCTGCGGTACGACCGACCAGCTGTGCGGGTACACGAGCCGTTCGTAGGTGACGAGCCCGTACCACGGGCCTTCGTCGATCTTGCGATACCAGGCAAGCTCCGTCTCGCGCCCGTGCGGGAAGAGTGTCGGCAGACCCATGGAGATCTTCAATCCGGCATCAGAGCTCAACGCTGCTCCTTCCGAGGCGTCGGGCACAGCGGCACGCGACGTCTGCGCGGCGCACCGCTATTCGTGACGTGTGCAGCATTCCTCCAAACACATCGGCGATGGACAGCAGGCATAATAACAACAGATTGTTTATTTAAGGTTATCGGGGGTTGAGGACCGTGAGCTCGCCAACGCACCGCAAGCGCGCGAATCCCGCAGGTAGGCAACGGGTCCGCCCCGGCGGACGCAGCGAGCGCGTGCGCGAATCAGTGCTGCGCGCATGTCTGGAGCTGCTGACCGCGGGCAAGGTGGAGCTTCCGATCGCGGAGGTAGCGGCACGGTCGGGGGTGAACAGAGGAACCATTTATCGGTGGTGGCCCACCTCGGCCGCACTGCTGGACGACGCCCTCGTGTTCCACACCCGTGATCGCACCGACGCCCCGGACACCGGGGCATGGGAGAGCGATGTCCGGTCCCTGATCGCCGAGCTCGCCTCGCTCGCAGCCGACCCCGTGGAGCGCGCCATCATGGCAACGGTGATCTCGGGCCGGTATCCGTCGTTGAACGACGCGATGATGGGCTGGTTCCGAAACGATCGCTCGCAATGGCTCGCGATGATCGAGCGGGGCGTTGGTCGCGGCGAGGTGAGTGCCGACGTGGATCCGGCGATGGTGCTGCACATGATGCTGTCACCGGCCGTGTCGGTCTCGCTCTTCGAAGGACGAGCGCTGACGTCCCAGGAGATCGACTCCCTGGTGGCATTGGTCTGCCGAGCCACGGCCGCGCGAAACACGTCGCGCAGCTCACGTAAAGGAAAGTGACCCTCGGCTATCCGGCCGGCGTCACGTCCAGACCCGAGCCCTTGATCGACGCCTTGGCCCGATTCTCGGCTCGGACCGCCCTCTTTCCACGCACGAACCCCGTCGCCGAGATCGACGCCGCAAGCAACGCGCTTTCACCCTTGACGAACGGATGGAACCCGACGCCGGCGCCCCCGCGGCCCTTCACCGGAATATCGGCGACTTCGGTGACCTTCCAACTCTTTTCGGCCAACGACAGGATTGCCTCACCGTTGGCGCACGAGACGGGCAGCGCGGCGATGACCTCGTCGTCGTCACCCGCCAACTTCACCCCGGCCACACCGTTGCCGGCAACACCCTGAGGGTTGACTGCCGCCGGGTCGATGCGCAGGACTTTTCCGCGTCGGGTCACCAACGCCAGGTGGTAACCGTCCGGCAGCACACCCGAGCGCACCAGCCCGGTGATATCCGGGGCGACGGGGATGTCGCGAACCTTGTACGGCAGACCCCCACCGGCGGTGAATTTCACCCGGCCGTCGGTCCACACTGCCCAACCCAGCCCTGAGGTGAGCAACTCGCCGTGGCTGTCGGAGAACACGCCGCGGTCGTCGAGCCGCCACGCGGTATTGACCTTTCGCTCACGGGGCCCGTCGTCACCGCCGTTGGAGGTGACTGGCGCGGCCTCGAAGTCCAAGACGGTGCGACGATCGAACTCCGGGCCCTTGAACAGCTTCGCCGTCTCCACGAGTTCCTTGTCGATGACCTTCCGACGCGCATCCGGATTCGACACCAGCTCGGTGAGTTCGGCGAACTCCGTGTCCAGCTTCTCGGCCTCGGCCCGCAGCTCGATGACGTCGAGTTTGGTCAGGCGGCGCAACTGCAGTGCCAGCACATAGTCGGCCTGAACGGCATCGATCTTGAACCGGTCCTGCAGCCCTTGGCGGGCTTCGTCGACGGTCTCGGAGCCACGGATCACCGCCACGGCGGCGTCGATGTCGAGGTGAATGGTCATCAGACCCGCCACCAGATGACGTCGCGCCGTGACCTTCTCCAGCCGGTACTCACTGCGGTGCAACACCACCGAATCACGCAGCGAGAGAAACGCTTTGATCAACTCGCGCACCGACCACCACCGCGGGACGCGGTTCTCATCGAGGGCGACGAGGCTTGCGGCGAAGGTCGACTCCAGCGGTGTCAGGGCCAGCAGCTGATCGCGGATCTGTTCGGCGCTGTGGCCGCGTTTGGCGGTGACGACGATGCGCAGCCCGTTGCGGCGGTCGGTCAGATCGGACATGTCCGCCACACCAGCGAGCTCCCCGGACTCGACCAGGGCCCGAATGCGTTCCTGCACCGTGTTGCTCGCCACGCCAGGCGGCAGTTCGGTGATGAGGACGTTCTTCCCGTCGACCGAGAGCGTGCCCCGCACGGTGAACTGGCCCCGCCCGGTGGTGATGTACTCACGCAGGCCCGCGGTCCCGACCACAGACGCTCCGCAGCCCCAGTCTGGACCCGGAATCAGCTTGACCAGCCGGTCGTCGGTCATGTTCGGCGTTCTCAGCAGCGCCCGGCAAGCGGCCATGATCTCGCGCGGATTGTGGGCAGGCACCTTGGTGGCCCACCCCTCGGCAATGCCGACGGCCCCATTGCACAACAGCACCGGCCACTGGGCCGGCAGCACCGTCGGCTCGATCCACTCGCCGTCGAACGTCGACACCATGGGCACTGCGTGGCTGTCGAGTTCAGCGGTCAGCGCGGCGCCTGGTGCCGACAACCGCATCTCGGTGTAGCGGTCGGCGGCGGGGATGTCGCCCTGGATACGGGGGAAAGCACCTTGTCCGTCAATGACTTTCACACGCTGGAATTCGGCGGCCATCAGCGCTGCAGCGCCGTACATCGAAGTGCCGCCATGCGGGTGGAGGTTGCCTGTGACCGCGGAGCAGATCTTCGACGATTTCTGCGGCTTGTTACCGGGTTGCAGTTTCGACTCGTGCATCTGGTAGAGCAGACGACGCTGACCCGGCTTGAGACCGTCGTAGGCCGATGGGATCGCACGGTCGCTGACGCTGTAGAGCGCGAACGTCAGCTGATAGAGGTTCCAGTAGTCGTCGGCGCTCTGGTCGACGACCAGGTCGGGGTTCTGCTCGGGAATGTCCAGGGTGGCGGTCACGGTATCTGCCTAGGTCTTAGTCGAGGTCCAGGGAATTGGTGTCGACGCGCGCGGCGATCTCGGCCATCCACGTGCGCCGGCCCTCGGGCGGCCCACCGAACAACGTGTGGTGCAACTTCTTCTCACCGTCGTCGGGGTGGACGCGAATAACGGTGCGCCGCTGGGGGTCCAGGACCGTGTTCCAGAAGTCGTCGGCGTCCATCTCGCCGAGCCCCTTGTTGCGCTGCACTTCGACCCGGCCCTTCGAAGCGGCCTTCAGCTTGGCCACGGCCGCATCGCGCTCGGATTCGTCCTGGCAGTAAATGCGCTCGCTGGCGGTTTTGACCACGAACAACGGCGGCAGCGTGACGTACACCATCCCCGCCTCGACCAGTGGACGGTAGAAGTCGAGGAACATCGAGATCAGGCTGGAGTTGATGTTGCCGCCGTCGGGGTCGGCGTCGGAGGCGAACAGAATCCGGTCGTAGCGGCACAGTTCCGGGTCGCAGTTGTCCCGCACACCGCAGCCCAGGATGCGCTCGATGGAGTCGAACTCGTCTTTGGACCGCGCCTTGCTCAGCGCGAACCCATACACGTTGGGCGGCTTGCCTTTCAGCGGGAACGCCGCCTGGAAGGTGGCGTCGCGGGCGGCCTTGATGGTGCCCAACGCCGAATCGCCTTCGCACAGGAACAGCTCGGCGCCCGACCCGCGGCCGGTCTCGCGACTGGGAAGCAGCTTCGGTGGCAGCGACAGATTGGTGCCCAGCCCCTTGGCCTTCGAAGCTGCGCGTGATCGTGCCTTCGCACCTTCCGCGCTGCGCCGCGCTCGCGCGGACTCCAGCGCCAGCTTGGTCCACAGGGTCACCGCATCGCCGTTGGCCGGGTTGGCCGCCCACACCGTGACGCTGCGCGCGACGTCCGGGGCCATCGCCACGTTCAGCGACCGCGACGACACCGCGGTCTTGGCCTGCGAGTCCCAAGCGACATCCGGTGCGCGAGTGTCCACGGCCAGTGCGGTGACAGCGGCGAAATCCTGTGGTTCGGGGCCGTCTTCGCCTTTGGCCAAGCCCAGATCCCGCATCCGCGACGCACGATCGGCCAGCGCTTCGGAGAGCCCCTTCATCGCGGCCGTCAGATGCGACCCGCCGCCGGGGGTCCGCACGGTGTTGCAGAACGCGGCCACCGTCGCCGGCTCGGCCGGGCCCGCGGTCAGCGACCAGCGGAACGGCGTCGGTCCGCGACCGGTGGTGTACTCGCCGCGACCCTCGACCGCGGCGCGGACGTCGGGCGCGGGAGTGCCCGCGGCGGTGCACATGAGATCGAGCAGCGTGTCGGTACCCCAAGGGCCGCTGAACGGTTCGAGAAACGCCTCGGGCACGTCGTCGCCGGGCCAGCCTTCGTCGACCACGATCAGATGCACACCGGGGGACATCCGGGCGGCGGCATGCGCCCGCAACAGCACTTCGCCGACATCGACGCTGGTGTCGGGGACCACCGCGCGGTCGAACAGGATGCGAACGGTGGTGCCCTGCATGGCGGGCTTGCGGTTTCCCGTGCCGCGCAGTTTCTGGGTGTCGGCTCGGGTGAACGGGGCGTCGGGGTCGAACTCCTTGCCCTCGAACGTCCCCGGGTAACCGCGCCCGAAGCTCTGCACGTAGGTCTTGCCGCCCCGGTGCACCGTCACGTCGGTGCGCGCGGAGATGAATACCGCTGCGGCGGCGCCGATTCCGTTCAGACCGGCCCCGGTGCTCGCAGCATCGGTGTGCGCGGAGAACTTCCCGCCGGCCCGCGCGGTGCCGAGCGTCTTGACGATGCCGTTCTTTCCTGTCGCCGGATCGGTGTCGACCGGCAGGCCGCGGCCGTCGTCGGCGACGCTGACCGATCCATCCGCGTGCAGGGTGATCGTCACGGTGGATCCACCGTTGCCGGGATCGGCGACCTCCTCGATGGCGTTGTCGATCAACTCACGTAACGCGGTGTTGAGCACGTCGAGTCCCAGGTTCACCGCCGGCCGCAGGCGTGTGTGCTGGACATCATCGAGTTCGGTGATGTCGGCGGCGGTGTAACTCACTGCAGGTCCTTTGTGTCGATGCCGAGAAGGGTGCCGCAGGAATCGTAGACGGGGCCACCGACATCTCCGCGGAACCTGAGAGCGTGCGGTGATCACGGTGTCGACACAACGTGATGAACTCCGCCAGACGCACGCCTACCGCTGCGTGTCGGACCTCTTCGGGGCTGTGAACGACGGAATCGCCATTCACATATTTCGAGGTCGTGCGATAACGTCGAAGTCAGTGTCCTGTGCTTATGAGATTGGATTCGGCTACATGACTGTGACTGGCGAGCGGCAAGAGATCCGGCTCGACGACGTCGAATTCAACCGGCGCGATCACCCGGATCGGCCCTTGCGCCCCATCCCGCCGGGCCGAGACCACTTCGCCGCCCAGTGGCGGCAGATGCGCGAGTTCATGTTCGGCCAGTGGATCGACATCGACAAAGAGATCGAACCCAACGAACTGACGCGGCTGCGCGACGACTACTTCTGGCAAGGCGACGAGCACATCATCGGCGTGGTCGACGCGTTCGAGCGGCTGGGCTACGAGAAGGGCCGCGCGCTGTACGAACAGGCGCTGACTCAGGGCATCGACTCACTCGAGGACCCACCCCGGGAGTTCGTCGAATTCTTCGAGCACATCGATCAGCTGCCGAGCCGGTTCGACCTGGAGGCCGCCGAACGCGGCCGCATGCTGGCGATGTCGGCCACCAAGACCGCCACCATGATCATCCAGGGGTGGGCGTTCTACGAGACCGCGATGACCGGCGACATCTCGGCATCCACCGGTGCCACCGGGCGCTTCGCCGACGACGGCCCGCGTCGCTTCATCGAGACCGCGCGGGTGTTCGCGGAGTTCACGCTGCCCGACATCTTCGACCGGCACTCGGGGGCCTTCCAGGATGTGATCCGGGTGCGGTTGATGCACGGCTTGGCCAGTCGCGGGTTGCGCCGCAAGTGGGGCGACGACGTCTATCTCAAGTTCGGTGAGCCGATCCCGGTGACGTCACTGCTGGGATTCGGCAGCGGCATGTTGCTCGGACGCCTTGTCGACCACGCGTTCGGACGCAAGCTGACCAGCCAGGAACTCGAGGACCTCGCCGAGTACTCGTCGTACTCGGGGCGGCTGTGGGGTGCGCCCGAACGGCTCTACTCCCCGACCGGTCTGGAGCTGATCAAGTCGTTGAACTACGTGCTGGCCAGGGGCGGCAACCCGTCGCCGTGGCGCGCTGAACTCGTCGACGCGATCGCGGGTCCCGCGCACCTGACGACGCTGACCGAAACCCTCCCGGGCGTCGTCAAGAAGTTGGTGGCTCGCCATGCCAACCAGCTCACTGCAACCCTCGCACTCGTTCCGGCGGGCGCGGTGTTCGGCTACCAGCAGATCGAGGCGATGGTGGCCGGCAGTTTCTTCGAGCCGCTGGGGTACAACTACGAACGCCGAGTCCGGATCTTCACCGAGATCGCCAAACTCAACGTCCGTATCGCGATGGTGGCCGACAAGCTGCCGTGGTCCAACCCGATCCGCGAGCAGAGAAAGAAGACCGGCGCGGCCGCGCGCGAGCGGATCGCGATGCTGAACAAGATCGCCCGCGGACGGCAGATCCCGCTGACCTTCACGAGCCACGACCTATCGACGAAGGGCGAGGGGTTTACCGGCTGAGCGCGCCCATCCGCTTGACCGCCTCGGCGAGGACGGCTTGCGAGGTGGCGAAGTTCAACCGGACGTGACCGGCGCCGCCGGAGCCGAAGACATGCCCGGAACTGAGCGCCACCCGCGCCTGGTCGAGAAACGCCCGCGCCGGGCCGGCGAGGTCGGAGACGATGCCGGGGCCGTCGGCGCTACCGGGCTCCTCAAGGTCGAGTCGGCGGCAATCGAGCCAGGCCAGGTACGTGCCTTGCGGCCGGATGTAGTCGACGAGAGGCAGGTGTTCGGCGATCAGTTGGCCTAGCAGGTCGCGGTTCGCCGACAGGCCGGCCAGCAGCGCATCGAGCCATGCCTCTCCCTCGTTGAACGCCACCGTGTGTGCCATGACGCCGAGGTGGCTGGGGCCGTGGCTGACTTCCTCGGGCATCCGGTCGAGGTCTGCCGCGGCCTCGGGGCCGGCGACCACCACCGCCGCCTTGAGGCCGGCGAGGTTCCACGCCTTGGAGGCCGACGTGACAGCGAAGGCGTCCTCGGCGCCCGCCACGCTCAGATACGGCGTAAAGTCCGCTCCGGCCAACACCAATGGCGCATGAATCTCATCGGAAACAACGCGTACGTCATGATCGCGGGAGAGCGTCGCGATGCGTGCGAGCTCATCGGCCGAGTGCACGGCGCCGGTCGGATTGTGGGGACTGCACAACAGGTAGACCACCCGATCGCTCACCGTGGCGGCCGTGCCGAACGCCGCATCCAACGACTCCAGGTCGATACGACCGTCCATACCCAGCCGCGCCTCGACGACGCGGCGGCCGGCGTGCGTGACGAAGGCGTAGAACGGCGGATAGACGGGCGCGTTGACGACCACGACGTCGCCGGGCCTGGTGATCAGCTTGAGGACCTCGACGATGCCCAGCATCACGTCTGGGACGAGCGCGGCGCTCTGCACCGCCAGTCCGTCCCAACCCCAACGACGCGCCGCAAACCCGGACAAGGCCTCGGCATACGCGCCCGCTCCGCTCGGATACCCGGTGTCCCCCAAGGCGATTGCCGTATTCAGCGCGTCGGCGATGGGTTCGGCCAAGGGCACGTCCATCTCCGCGACCCATAGTGGCAACACATCTGCAGGATGCGTCCGCCACTTCATGCTGGTCCGCCGGCGCAGCTGCTCGACGGTCAACTGCTCCAGCGGATTCACCACCCCATCTTGTCGCAACGTCGCCGACCGCGGCGCACGCCGGGCATTGGCGCTAACACGGTTGACAACATACAACCAATCGGTTGTATATTACTGATGGTGACCGACCAGGACGAGGACAGAGCGGACGCGTTCTTCCACGCCTTGGCCGACCGCACTCGGCGAGACATTCTCCGTCGGGTGCTGGCCGGGGAGCATTCGGTCACGGCGCTCGCGGCGCAGTACGACATGAGCTTCGCCGCGGTGCAGAAGCACGTCGCCGTGCTGGAGAAGGCAGGCCTGATCTCCAAGCGTCGTCAGGGGCGAGAGCAACTGGCGAGTGGTGATGTGGAGGCGGTGCGGTCGGTCGCCTCGATGCTCACAGAGCTCGAGGACGTCTGGCGCGGTCGCATCGCTCGCATTGACGACCTACTCAGCGAGGAATAACCATGCCTGTCACCAACATCAGCAAGAACATCGACGACCGCACCTTGACGATCACCGCGGAGTTCGCGGCGCCCGTCGAGCGGGTCTGGCAGATCTACGCCGACCCTCGGCAACTCGAGAAGGTCTGGGGCCCACCGGGTTACCCCGCCACCGTCGTCGAGCATGCGCTCACGCCAGGCGGCACTGTCACCTACTACATGACCGGACCCGAGGGCGAGAAATACGGCGGGTACTGGAAGGTCACGGCCGTCGATGAGCCGCGCAGCTTCAGTTTCGAAGACGGATTCGCCGACGACGACCTCAAGCCGGCGAGCGACATGCCGGTCGCGCACAGTGTCTACACCTTCGAGGCGATCGGCGACGGCTCAACCAGGGCGACCTACGTCAGCACATACGAGTCGGCCGAAGGCCTGCAGAAGGTGCTCGAGATGGGCGTCGAAGAGGGCACGGCGCAGGCGATCAATCAGATCGACGAACTGCTCGCGAGCTGACGCCGGACACGGTCGTGGTGCCGGAACCCCTTATCTCGGAGAGGTCCCGGCACCCGGCCTGCCGGCGTCACAGCGCCATGGGTCGATTGGTAGTGGTGCCCGTCGCTCGAAGCCGCTCTTATGCTCAAGGGCGTGTCTTTCGCGGGGAATGTGGCTTTGGTGACCGGTGCTACGAGAGGGATCGGTGAGGCCACTGCGAAGTTGATGGCCCAGCGCGGCGCTTACGTCTTAGCTTCCGGACAAGATCTGGAACGCGGGAACCGCGTCGTCGCGGAGATACGCGCAGCCGGGGGTGCCGCCGACTTTCTGAGCGCCACATTGACCGACTCCGACCAGTGCCAGGCGTTGGCCGCACACGCCGTTGAGGTCGCTGGGCGGGTCGACATTCTGATCAACAATGCGGCGATTGGCGTGTTCGGAGCCACTGCAGCGGTTCCGGAACCAGATTTCGACGCCTGTTACGCACTCAACGTCAAAGCGCCGTTCTATCTGGTGGCCGCCCTGGCCCCAGCCATGGCTGCACGGGGGCGGGGCGTGATCGTAAATGTCACAACGATGGTCGCCTCATTCGGCACCGCCGGTTCGGCGGTGTACGCATCGAGCAAGGCCGCGCTGAATCACCTGACCAAGTGTTGGGCTGCCGAATACGGGCCCCACGGTGTGCGGGTCAACGCCGTGGCCCCGGGGCCCACCCTGACCGACAACGCCAAAGCGGTCTTCGGTGAAGACGGGCTCAACAAGATGATGCGCCAGGCGCCGGCGCGCCGCACGGCTACTCCCGACGAAATCGCCGAAGCGATCGCCTATCTCGCCAGCGACCAAGCCAGCTTCATCCACGGCGCAATCCTGCCCGCAGACGGCGGACGCACCGCCACCTAAGACGGGGCGGGCCGTCTCGACCATCAGTATCCCGCCGACCGTCTCGGCATCGACGACCAGCGAATCCGGAGCAGCCGAAACGGCCGGGTCCTCACGAAATAGGCTCGCGCGTGCGCACTTTGCGAACACGACCCAGCCCTGCCCGCTCGGTCAGCCGCGGTCGGCGATCTCCCGGTCGGCATGGACAGGAACCAGAAGTGGTGCGACGAGCGGGAAGATGGCCGACGCCGCGAAGGCCACCGGATAGCCGACGGCCGCGATCAGCGCGCCGAACACCGGCGGCGTAGCGCCCATCGTCACCATCTGACCGGTGTACTGAACGCCGAGCGCGCGCCCACTCCAGAACGGTCCGGCGAATTCGGCGATCGCGGTGTAGGCCAACCCGTTGTCGGTCACGGTGATCATCGACGCGATCACGATTACGGCGACACTCAACGGAGCGCCCAGCTCGTCGGTTACCGCCAACACCAACATGGCGAGCGCGGCGGCGACACTGATGATCTGGATCGGGCGGAGCCGCGCACCAAGACGGTCCGACCAGTGCCCGGCAGCGACCCGGCCGACCGCACCGAGCAGTTGCGCGACGGTCACCACAACCCCCGCCGACGCGGCCGACCACCCGCGGTCGGCCATCAACCAGACCAGGGTGAATGTCCACACCACGCTCTGCGGCACCACCAACAGCATCGAGACGGCGTGGATCCGCAACAGCACCGTCGAGCCTCGGTAGGGATTGGCCAGATGCTCGGTCGGCGCCTCCGACCGCGGTGGCCTCGGCGGGTCCACCACGCCGGTCGCGCTGATCAACGCCGACGCCGCGCACAACACCGCGGGAAACAACAGCGCCGCGGCGACACCGTGGTGCTGGGCGAGTTGGGGGATGACCAGCGCCCCCAGTCCTACGCCCAGCGGGGATGCCGTGTGCCGAATCCCCATCGCCAAGCCACGCCGGTTCGGCGGAAACCACCCCACCACGAGTCTGCCGCTGGCGGCACTGTTGCTCGCCGCGGCCATCCCGCCCAGGAGTAGAAACGCCCCCGTCGCCACCAGAGAATCGACTGCTGCGGCTGCGAACGCCGCCGCCGCGGTAAGTGCCAAACCTGCTGTGAGCACGATCCGTTCGCCCACCCGGTCCACCACGTGGCCCCACGCGTACATCGTCGTCGCCACTCCGAAGCTGGGCATCGCGGACAGCAGACCGGCCTGTGCGAGATGAAGCTCGCCGTCGAGGTGCAGCTCAGGGATAAGGAACGCGGCCCCGTTGATGAACACGTTGGCGCACAATGTCGCAGTGAGGGCCATGACGAGCATCGACCAGCGCCGCAGCGTGCTGATCGAATCGACGGATAGGACCGTTTGGCTTTTCAGGGTTCAATCATGGGCGTATCGGCGCTTCAACTTCTCGAAAACCGGTCACGAATGAGAAAACCGCTAACACCGTCACCTCGATCGCCGATGACACGATCATGAGCTCGCTTCGTGCCGCCGGCGCAGTGGCCGCTGTGCTGGCTGCATCCTGGTTGGGGCTGGCGACGGCCCATGCCCAGCCATTCGCCCAACTCGATCGTGTTCCCGTGGTGGCCTCGCCGACATGCGCCGGCAGCGTCAGCGCCGAGGCTCAATTGACCCCGGTTCAGGTCGGTGATCGCGTCGAGAACGGGGTTCGCGTCGCGATCAGCTACGACGCCGGCACCTACGACGGCTCCTGTTCTCTCACCGTCACGGCCGATTGGGTGAACCTCGACACCGGCGCCTCGGGAAGCAGCGACATCACCGCCGTTTCGACCATCGACGGGCACTACGGCTTCATCGGATATGCGAACACCACGTTCGCGACGGGTAGCGGCACGATCATCGTCACGCTCAGCTCGCACCCGGATGCCGAGATGCGGATCACCACCTAGCCCAACTCTTCGCGGCTCCCTGTACCGGGAATGCGGCACGCCCTCCGGGACTTGACGTCAAACGTAGTGAGTTCGTAACTCCCCGGAGAGGTAGAAGACATGAGCACCACACCCTTGGCCGGACGGCGAGCGCTTGTCACCGGTGGTTCACGCGGGATCGGCGCGGAAATCGTGCGTCGTTTGGCATCCCACGGCGCCGCGGTCGCTTTCACGTACTCGGCATCGGCGACGGATGCCGAAAAGCTCGTGGCCCAAGTCGCCGAGCGCGGCGGGCGGGCCGTGGCCATCCAGGCCGACGCCGCCGACCCCGCTCAAGTTGCCGCCGCGGTCAACCAGACCGTGGCCGATCTCGGCGGTCTGGACGTGCTGGTGAACAATGCCGGCGTCGCCCACCTGGCGTCGATCGACGACTTCCCGGCCGAGCAATTCGACCGTCTGGTCGCGACCAACATCGGCGGAATGTTCTGGGCAGTCCGCACAGCGGTGAAGTACCTGGATGAGGGCGCGCGGATCATCAACATCGGCAGTATCAACGCCGACCGCGTTCCGGGACCGGGGCTTTCGGTCTACGCCATGACCAAGGGCGCGGTCTCGTCCTTCACCCGCGGATTGGCCCGCGAGCTCGGCCCGCGCGGCATCACCGTCAACAACGTCCAACCGGGCCCGATCGATACCGATGCGAACCCCGACAACAGCGGCGACTTTCCCGAGAGCTTGAAGAAGGTGACGGCACAAGGCCGCTACGGACACGTCGGCGATGTCGCTGCCATCGTGAGCTTTCTGGCGGGCTCCGAATCCGGGTTCGTGACCGGCGCGAACTGGAACGTCGACGGGGGCTTCACCGTCTAGGCAGGGCCGACCGCACCGTCGGCGCGGGCGAGGCCCACCCATTCTTTGACAGCTGTCAGAAAATCGGTAGTGTTGCCAGTGACGGAATTCACGACAACGGTAGGCAACATGGCTTCATCACCCACGACGGCGATCATCGGCGCAGGCATCAGCGGTTTGACCACGGGTAAAAACCTCGCAGACGCCGGCATCGAGTACGACTGCTTCGAGTCCTCCGACCGGATCGGCGGGAACTGGGCGTTCCGCAATCCGAACGGCCACTCCAGCGCGTACCGGTCGCTGCACATCGACACCTCACGTGAATGCCTGTCGTTCCGCGACTTTCCGATGCGCGACGACCTCCCCGACTTCCCGCATCACTCCCAGATCAAGGAGTACCTGGACGACTACGCCGAAACCTTCGGCCTGTTGGACCGCATTCAGTTTCAGAACGAGGTCAAGCACGCGCGGCGTTTGCCCCACGGCGGTTGGGAACTCGACACCGCGGACGGGCACACGCGACGGTACGACGCGCTGGTGGTCGCGAACGGGCATCACTGGGATCCGCGCACACCCGACTTTCCCGGCGAGTTCACCGGCGAGAGCATCCACGCCCACCACTACATCGACCCCACCGAACCGCTCGATCTGCGCGGCAAGCGCATCGTCGTCGTCGGCATCGGCAACTCGGCAGCCGACCTGGTCTCCGAGCTCTCCCAGAAGTCTTGGCGCAACACGGTTTATCTCTCCACCCGCTCGGGTGCGTGGATCGTGCCCAAGTACATCTTCGGGAAGACCGCCGACAAGGTCGCGCGCTCGTTGCCGGTGATCCCGTTGTCGTGGCAGCGGCGAGCGATGCAGCCGTTCGCGCGGTTCATGTTCGGCGATCCCGAGAATTACGGCCTGCCCAAACCCAACCACCGGTTCCTCGAGGCGCATCCCACCCAATCCGCCGAACTGCTCATGCGGCTGGGCTCCGGTGACGCGACCGCGAAACCGAATATCGAACGCCTGGACGGACGTTCGGTGGTGTTCGTTGACGGCTCGACCGTGGAAGCCGACGTGATCATCTACGCGACGGGATACAACATCACGTTCCCGTTCTTCGACCGCAGTTTCATCGAGGCTCCCGACAACCGGCTCCCGCTGTACAAGCGGATCCTCAAACCGGGGATCGACGACCTGCTCTTCCTCGGCTTCGCGCAGGCGGTGCCCACGCTGTTCCCCTTCGTGGAGTGCCAGGCCCGGTTGGCCGCCGCGTATCTCGCCGGTACGTACCGGCCGCCGTCCGAAGCCGAGATGTGGCGCGTCATCGCCGCCGACGAACGCAAGTACGTCGGTCACTTCGCCGACAAACCGCGACACACCCAGCAGGTGGACTACTGGGATTACGAACGCGACATGCGCAAGCGTGAGCTGCCGGCAGGTAGGCGCCGCGTCGAGAAGTTCGGTCCGGTCCAGCTGGTCGGCCGGGCACGCGAGGCAGCCGGTGCCGCCTGAGTCGACGCAGACGTCCCGCCGCAACGCGCGCCGGCCGCAACCGCGCGGGGACGAAAGCCGACTGCGGCTGCTCGAGGCTTTTGAGAAGCAACTGCAGACCCAGTCGCTCGCCGAGATCAGCGTCGCCGAGGTGGCGCGGGCAGCGGGTCTGAAGCGGCCTGCGTTCTACTTCTACTTCGCCGGTAAGCACGAAGTCGTCACCGAACTGCTCACCGACATCTTCCAGGACGACGTCTTCACCATCGGCGGTTTCCTGGCCGGCGGCGGCGACCCGCGCGCGTCGGTGGCCGACGCGATGACGCGGACGTTCGAGTCGTGGCACGCCCACCGGACCCTGTTCCGGGCGATGCTCGACGCCCGCGACTCCGACCCTGAAGCACGGGCGATCTGGGACCAGTGGCTACAGCGGTACGAGGAGTTCGTCTGCGAGTTCATCACCACCCAGCCCACCATCGACGTCGGAGATCCCGGACCGCTTGCGCACGCGTTGATCTCGATGAACGAGCGGGTCCTCGACCGTCACGTGCGCTCCGATGACGGGCCGGAGGCCGCCGGTCCGCTTCTCGCGGCGGTCATTCACGTATGGCACACGGCGCTGTTCGGAGGGACGGCGTCGTTGAAGGGGTCAGCGTCGTTGAAGGGAACGGCGCAATGACAGGCACGCGGATTCAGATTCCAGTCGGCGGCGACATCATCGCGGCGCGGCGCTTCGCCGCGACGACGGACGCGTTGACAGGCCCGGCGGGGCGGCCCTGCGTCGTCATGGCGCACGGTCTCGGCGCCACCCAGGATTGCGGGCTGTTCGCGTTCGCCGAAGCGCTGGCCGGTGCCGGCGCCGAAGTCGTCACGTTCGACTACCGGCATTTCGCCGAATCCTCGGGACAGCCAAGACAATTGATCTCGCTGTCTGGGCAGGTCGCCGACTATCACGCGGTAATCGACTACGCCCGGCGGTTCGAGAATGTGGACCCGGCGCGGATCGTGGCCTGGGGTGTGTCGCTGTCGGGTGGGCATGTCATCAAGGTTGCGGCCGAGGACCCGCACCTCGCGGGAATCATCTCGCTGACGCCGGCCACCGACGGGCTACCCGTGGTGGCTCATATGCTGCGCACACTCGGGCCGCGCTACGTCCTGCGCGTGATGGCCCAGGGCATAAGGGATGTGACGGCGAAGGGGCGTGGCCGCTCGCCGGTGCTCATCCCGGTGGTGGGTGCACCGGGGGAGGTGGCCGGTCTGAGCGCCGACGGGGCCCACGAAGGCATGCGTCGCATCGCGGGACCCACCTGGCGCAATGAATTCGCTGCCCGATTGGTGTTGGTCATGGGTGCTCATCGACCGATCGCGAGCGCCGCTCGAGTCACCTGCCCGGCCCTCGTGCAGATCGGTGATCAGGACCGTACCGCCCCGCCTGCAGCGGCCACCGCGGCTGCGACACGGATGCGCGCGACGGTTCATCACTACCCCTGCGACCATTTCGACGTGTATCCCGGTGAGGGTTGGCATGAGCGGGTCGTCAACGATCAGATCGCCTTCCTCCGGCGCATCCTCGCACCGGCCGGGTCCACCGCGTCGCGCAGCGCGGGTGCCGACGGAGTGGAACTCGACAACCCCGGGCGATAGTTCCTCAACCTGCCAGATCAGCGAGACCCGGCGTGGAAGCGGTGCGGTTTTCGATGCAACGGGCCGGGGTAGACGACCTCGGTCCTGTCGAGTTGGGGTGGACGCTGAGAAGGGGATGCTCGTGAGCGAACACAGCCCCGGCGCAGCACCCCGGCGGGATCGTGGAGCCCTGATCGGCAGCGGCGCGTTATGGATGGCGAAGTGGTCGTTGGTCATCGTGGCGATCGCTGCGGGCGCGGTGGTGCTCGGTTGGCTCGTGGCCCAGCTGTGGGTGATCTTCCTGCCGGTCCTGCTCGCCGTCATCCTGTGCACGGTGCTGTGGCCGCCGGCGCGCGTGCTGATGGACCGCGCCGGTCTGCCGCCTGCCGCCGCGGCGCTGACGACGCTGCTGCTGTTTCTGGCCATCGCGTCGGGTCTCATCGCGCTGATCATCCCGCCACTGCTGAACCAGATGCCTGCGCTGATCGACCAGGCGACCGAGGGCATCACTCGGCTGCAGGACTGGACCGCGGGACCCCCGCTCAACCTCCGACAAGAGCAGTTGGAGCGCTTCGCCGACTCACTGGTCAACGCGATGCGGGAAAGGTCTTCGGCGATCGCGACCGGTGTCGTCAGCGGGGTCAGCACGGTCGGCAGCGTCCTGGTGACACTGGTGCTGACCGTCGTGCTGTCGTTCTTCGTCCTCAAGGACGGCCGCAAGTTCTCACCCTGGCTTGTCGGACTGACCGGGCGGCGCGCAGGCCGGCATCTGGAAACGGTGCTCGGCCGGATGTGGGACAACCTCGGCGGCTTCATCCGTGCGCAGACGGGAGTGGCTCTGATCGACGCGGTATTCATCGGCGCCGGCCTGGTGGTACTCGGTGTCCCGCTTGCGCCTGCGCTGGCGGTGCTGACGTTCATCGGTGCGTTCGTTCCGTTCATCGGCGCCTTCGTCGCCGGTGCGCTCGCGGTGCTGATCGCCTTGGTGGCCAACGGGTTCGTCAATGCGCTGCTGGTGCTCGCCGTCATCATCGCCGTACAGCAGATCGAGGGAAATGTGCTGCAGCCGTTGCTGCAGAGTCGCGTGATGAAACTACACGCGGCGGTGGTGCTGCTCGCGGTGACCGCGGGCGGCGCGCTGTACGGGATCGTCGGCGCCTTCCTTGCTGTACCGACGGTCGCGATGCTCACGGTGCTCGTTCGCTACATCAACGAGCAAATTGATGAGCGGGCCGAGGGCGAGTCGAACGGTGCCGAGTCGGGCGCCTGACACCGCAGGTCGGGCGACCGATCAGCGCGCGTCACCAATCGGAAAGAATTCCCACGGTTAGCGGCCGCTCAATCTGTCAATACCACCGCATCGAAGATGCATCGTCTCCGGCGAGACGGGCAGTCGGAAACGATGAGGTGAGTCATAGACGGACTGGTGGAGCCCGCCCGCGCAGCGCTGCGCTCCGAACCCCACAGGACCTCTACGGTCTGCACTGCAGAACGTAGGACCTGACATGCCCGCGGCAACGGCAGTTCACTTCTTTCTCGCGCTGGCGGTCATCCTCGCGGCGTGCCGCCTCGCCGGCCTGTTGGCGCAACGCGTGGGCCAGCCACCGGTCGTCGGCGAGATGATCGCCGGTGTCGTCCTGGGTCCCTCCCTGCTGGGCAGAATCGCGCCCGGTGTGCAGGAAGACCTGTTTCCGACAGGCACGTCCAACGTCGTGCTCTACACCGCCGCGCAGATCGGCCTCGTGCTCTACATGTTCGTCGTGGGGCTGAACTTCGACGTCGAGCACGTCAAACAGCGCGCCCGCACCGCCGTCGCAGTCTCCACGGCAGGGACCCTGGCTCCGCTGGTGTTGGGCGCGGTCATCGCGGTGCCGCTGCTGTCCTCGGGTGGATTCTTCGGTGAAGACGTCAGTCCCGCCATGGCGATGATGTTCATGGGCGCGGCCATCGCGATCACCGCGTTCCCCATGCTCGCCCGGATCATCTTCGAAAAGCGGCTCACCGGAACATCTCTCGGCACTCTGGCGCTCGCGTGCGGCGCCACCGCCGACGCGATCTCCTGGTGCATCCTGGCGGTCGTCGTCGCCGTGCACCGCGGAACCCCGGCGACGGCCATCACGGCCATCGTGGGCGGACTGCTCTACACCGCGGTGGTGCTGACGCTCGGGCGACGGGCGGCGCGGGTGCTCGGCGCGAAATCCGAAGAGCAGCGGACGATTCCAGGATGGGTGCTGAGCACCGTCCTGATCGTCCTGATGAGCGGTGCCTGGCTCACCGACACCATCGGAATCCACGCGATCTTCGGCGCCTTCATCATCGGTGTCGCCATGCCGTCGGGACTGTTCGCCCGACGCCTCACCGAGACCATCGAGCCACTCACCACGAGGCTGCTGCTGCCGCTCTTCTTCGTCTACTCCGGTCTCAACACCGAGATCGGCTTGGTGAACACGCCGGGACTCTGGGCGCTGACGCTCGGCGTGCTCATCGTGGCGATCGCGGGGAAGGGCGTCGCGTGCGCCGCCGCGGCCAGGCTGAGCAAGGTGCCGTTGCGCGAATCAATCGCGCTCGGTTCGTTGATGAACGCACGCGGGTTGATCGAGCTCATCCTTCTCAACATCGGTCTGGAGGCCGGCATCATCACCCCGACGCTGTTCACCATCCTGGTGCTGGTCGCCATCGTCACGACGTTGATGGCCGCCCCGATCTTCGAATTCGTCTACGGCCGACACCGGCCTCCGGTGGACACCACGCTGCCGGAAGCAGACCTCGCCGATGCGACGTCCGCCGTTCCGGCGACAGAGGGAAGGTAACGCACGTGCGATCGAAGCTGTCTGAACTCGACCCCGAGGCTCGTGCCGCCCTCGCCCGCAAGATCCGGAACCAGCTGTCCTCCAACGGGTCCGCGTCAACAGACCACGATGTGGCCATCATCGGAGGGGGAGCGGCGGCCCTGACGCTGGCGTTGGAGCTTCGCTCCGCACGGCCCCGCACCCGGATCGTGATCATCGAGCCGAACGCGCGTCCGGTCGCCGAGATCACCCACACGGTGGGCGAATCGACGGTCGAGGTGTCCGCGCACTACCTCCGCGAACGCCTCGGCCTGGCCGACCACTTGAGCACCGCGCAGATCCGCAAGATGGGCTTGCGAATGTTCTTCTCACACGACGGCAACACCGACATCGCAAGCCGCGTCGAAGTCGGTAGCTCCGCGTTCGTGCCGCAGGTGACCTATCAGATCGACCGGGGCAGGCTCGAGAACGAACTCGCCAGCCGATGCCAAGCCGCCGGGATACGCATCGCTCGCGGCCGCGTCAGAACCGTGGACTTCGGCGTCGACGCGCACACCGTGACATACCAGGGCGACGACGAGACCACCCGCACGACGGCACGCTGGTTGGTCGACGCGTCCGGCCGCAACCGGGCGCTGTCGCGCCAGCTGAACCTGAAGCGGGCCACCGAACACCACTGCAACGCCGCATGGTTCCGCGTCAAGGCCGAACTCGACATCGGACAATGGACCGATGACGCGGACTGGCACGCGCGACTGGTCGAAGGTGACCGCGCGCTGTCCACCAATCATCTGATGGGCGAGGGCTATTGGGTCTGGCTCATCCGGCTGGCCTCCGGCGCCACCAGCGTCGGAATCGTCGCCGATCCCGAGTTCCACGCGTTCGACGAGTTCAACACGCTGGACAAGGCCAAGGCGTGGATCCGGCGACACGAACCGCAGTGCGCCGACGAAGTCGCCCGACACGAAGACCTGATCATGGACTTCCGCGTCATGAAGCACTACAGCCACGCCGCCACGAAGGTCTTCGACGGCGCCGCGCGATGGTGCCTTACCGGCGACGCGGGTGTCTTTCTTGACCCGCTGTACTCCTCGGGGCTGGACCTGGTGGCGATCGGCAACGGCCTCATCACCGACATGATCACACGCGAACTCGACGGTGAAGACGTGGTGGCCCGTGCGGGGATCAGCGACTCCCTGTTCCGGTCGCTGGCCGACATGTGGCTCGCGGTGTACGAGAAGCAGTACCCGCTCATGGGCACACCGACGGTGATGGCGGCCAAGGTCGTCTGGGACATCGCCTTCTACTGGGGCTTCATCGGATTGCTCTACCGCAACGGCCGCTTCGTCAGCGTCGCCGACGATCCCGCGGTCGTCCCGCACCTGGAAGGCCTGATCGCACTGAGCAACCGGGTGCAGCGGTTCTTCCGCGAGTGGGCCGCCGTGGAAGGCCGCGAATCGCCGGTACGGTTCGTCGATCTGTACGTGCCGCTGAACTTCATGGAGACGCTGCACGTGGCGATGATGGAACCGACGACCGACTTCACCGACGTTTTCGAGGCCAACGGCCGGTTGTTGCGTCAGCTCGCGGGTCAGCTGGCCGAGACCGTGCTCGCCGACAAGTCCGCGCTGTTCGACGACGACGCCGCCGTCACGCAGGTGCAGGCGTGGCAGCGCGACCCCTTGTTGAGGGAGCTTCGCTCCGTGTATCGCCGTGAACAACAGGACAATCCGGTCAGCTCCGGCTGGATCCACACCGCTATCCGTGAGTTGCAGGTATGAAAACGCACGACATCTTGGACCGGCCGGCGCCCTTGGCGATCGTCGGGATCGGATGCCGCCTACCGGGCGGCGTCACCACCGCCGAGGACTACTGGCGACTGCTGACCGACGGCGTCGACGCCACCCGCGAGGTCCCCGAATCACGCTGGAACGCAGGCCGATTCCACGACGCCAACCCCAAGAAGGTCGGCAAGATGGTCACCCGCCGTGGCGGATTCCTCGACGACATCGACCAGTTCGATCCGCAGTTCTTCGGCATCTCGCCGCGGGAGGCGCATTCGATCGACCCGCAGCAGCGCCTGATGCTGCAGACCACCTGGGAGGCACTGGAGGACGGGGGCATCCGGCCCGACCACCTCGCCGGAACCGATGTCGGGGTGTTCATTGGCGGCTTCACGCTGGACTACCAATTGCTGCAGAACCAGGGCCGCGGCAGCCGCTACCAGTTCAAGACGCATTCCGCCGCCGGGATGATGATGACGATGCTGGCGAACCGGATCTCATTCGCCTTCGACTTCCGCGGACCGAGCATGACGATCGACACGGCGTGTTCGAGCTCGCTCGTCGCGGTGCACCTTGCGGCGCAGAGCATCTGGAACGGTGAGAGCGACCTCGCGCTGGCCGGCGGCGTCAACATCATGATCGGACCCAACACCGCGATCGCGGAGTCCAAGAGCGGGTTCCTCAGCCCCGACGGGCGCTGCAAGGCCTTCGACGAGTCGGCCGACGGCTATGCGCGCGGCGAGGGCGGGGCCGTCGTCGTCATCAAACCGCTCGAGCAGGCGTTGCGCGACGGCGACGAGATCTACGCCCAGATCCTCGGGACCGCGGTGTCTCAGGACGGCCGCACCGACGGCATCACCGTGCCCCGCGCGCAGGCTCAGGCCGCGGCGATCACCTCGGCGCTGCGTCGGGCCGGTGTCCGGGCGACCGATGTCGGCTACGTCGAAGCGCACGGCACCGGGACACCCGTCGGCGACCCGGTCGAGATGCGCGCGCTGGCCGCGACGCTCACGTCGGAGCGCACAGATCCGCTGCTGATCGGATCGGTCAAGACCAACATCGGTCACCTCGAAGCGGGCGCGGGGGTCGCCGGACTGATCAAGACGGCGTTGGTGCTCAAGCACGGCTATATCCCCGCGCACCTACATCTCCAAAACCCCACCAGCCAAGTCTCTCTCACCGAGCTCAAGCTCGACGTGCCGCGCGCGGGCCGCCCCTTCCCCGCCGGGCGACGAGTCGCCGGGGTCAACTCGTTCGGTTTCGGCGGCACCAACGCCCACGCCGTGCTCGCCGAACCACCGACTCCGACCGACACGCCCGCATCGAGCATCGCCGAGCACCTCCCCGTCACGCTGCTGCCGATCTCGGCGCGCAGCGAGGAGGCCCTGGTAGCGACGGCGCGCCAGTTGGCCGACCACCTGGATGCCGAGCCGAACATCGACATCTCTGACCTGAGATTCACCCTGTCCCAACGGCGCTCGCACCTCAGCCACCGCCACACCCTGGTCAGCGACGACGTCTTGGATGCACGTGAGCAACTGCGCGCCCTCGCCGACGGCGGCCAGGTCGCCTCGGCGCGCACCTCGTCGACTGCGCCCAAGCTGGTGTTCGTCTGCACCGGGATGGGCCCGCAATGGTGGAGGATGTGCCGCGGACTGCTCGACGTCCTGCCCGCGTTCACCGAGAGCATCGCGCGAAGTGATCGCGAGCTGGCGCGTCACACCGACTGGTCCCTGATCGAGGAACTCCGCCGCGACGAAGCGGATTCCCGCATGGGTGAGACCGAGTTCGCCCAGCCGGCCAATTTCGCGATCCAAATTGCCCTGGCCGCACAACTCGAACAGTTCGGCATCCGACCCGATGCCGTGATCGGCCATAGCGCAGGCGAAGTCGCCGCCCACCAGCTCGCCGGGCTCCTCACCTTCGAGCAGGCGACCGAGGTCATCTACCACCGCAGCAGGCTCCAACAACGGACGAGCGGACAGGGCCGCATGCTGGCCGTCGGCCTGGACACCGACTCGCTGATGGCCGCGCTCGACGACGGGATGCGCGACGAATTCGGTCGGCGGGTTTCGGTGGCCGCGGTCAACAGCCCGTCCGCTGTGACCATCGCCGGGGACGGTGAGGTCCTCGACGACATCGCCCGCCGGTTGGACGAGGCCGAGGTCTTCACCCGGTACCTGACCGGCAAAGTGCCCTATCACACCCATTACATGGATGCGATCAAGAACGATCTGCAGGACGCCCTCCACGGGATGTCGTCACAGCCTGCGACGCTCCCGCTCTACTCGACGGTCACCGGCGGCCTGTTGAAGGAGTACCACTCCGGTGCCGCCTACTGGTGGCAGAACACCCGCGCCACAGTTCTTTTCGAGCCGGCGATTCGCCGCATGCTCGATGACGGCTACACGCACTTCGTCGAACTGGGACCGCATCCGGTGCTGGCCTCGTCGATCTTCGAGATCGCCGGCGCGCAGAAGACCCTCGTTCAGGCCACCCAGCGACGTAACGACGACGACGTGCGTACGTTCATGACCGGCCTCGGCGCGCTTCACGACCACGGCCACGACATCGACTGGGAGGCGATGTATCCGCGCGGTGAAGCGCGCCTGCTCAAGCTGCCCCGCTACCCCTGGCAGACCCGGCGCTACTGGAACGAGACCCAGGAGGCCACCGAATCGCTGCACTATCACCCGGTGCACCCGCTGCTGGGCCAGCCGATCAGTGCCGTGCATCCCACGTGGGAAATCGAATTGAGCACCGCGCTCGTGCCGTTCCTCGACGACCACCGGGTCCAAGGCAGCGTCGTCGTACCCGGCGCGGTCTACATCGAGCTGTCGCTGGCCGCGGCGAAGGAGACCTACGGCGTGAACCTCGCCGTCGACAACTTGGTGCTGCACCGCGCGCTCATCCTCGACGACACCTGCGACCCCCTCCTGCGGACCACCCTCAACCAGGACACCGGCGCCCTGGAGTTCGCCGCTCACACCGCGACCCCCGACGGTGAGCTCAAGTGGACGATCACCGCCACGGCCGAACTCACCACGCTGCCGAAATCGGCGGGTGGCCCGCCTCCGATGACCGAGGCGGCGCCCGCCAACGCTCTCAGCGGCGACGAGTTCTACGCCCTCACCGAAGCCATCGGACTCGACTACGGGGCGGCGTTCCGGGCCGTCACCGGCCTCACCGCAGGCGACGGCTGGGTGGTCGCCGAGATGGAGATTCCGGCGCCGATCGCAGCCGAGCTCGACGACTACCGGTTCCACCCGACGCTGATCGACGGTGCCTTCCAAACGCTGTTCGGCGCACCGCTTCCCGGCGGGAGTGCCGCCGAAAGCCCATACCTTCCCACCCGGATCCGGCGCAGCGCCGTGTACGGCACGCCAAAGGGGGACATGACCGTACGACTGGCCGTCAGGTCCGCGACCGCCGAGGAGATCGAAAGCGACATCACGATCTGCGACCATCGCGGTGAGCGGCTCGCCGTCTTCGAGGGCTTCACGGTGCGATCGCTGAGCGCTTCGACCCGCATGTCGCCGGAACGAATCGACAAGGGGCTCTACGAACTCCAGTGGGTTCCCGCGACGGACCCGAGCGGTGAGGACGGTGCGGAGCCGGCCGGCCACGGGTCATGGCTGGTGTTTGTCGACGAAACCGGGTTCGGCTCGGCGCTCGCCGATCGACTGCGCCACGGCGGCCATCGCGTGTGCACCGTCGCACACCGCCCTGTCGACACCGTCACCGCGGTCGACGGCGGATACGCCATCGACGAACGGCGCCCCGAGCACGTCGGCCAGCTGTTCGACCAACACCTTACCGAACACAGCGAACTCACCGGCGTCATCGACTGCTGGTCAATGGATCTCGTCGTCGAGCCGCATGCGTCCGACGGGAACAGCACCAACCACCTCGGCGTCCTCACGCTGCTGCGCATCGCCAAGGCGCTGGCCGCACATGACAGCGTGAGGCCGCGCATGTACGTCGTCACCGCGAACGCTCAGCCGGCGCTGGGCACCGAACCGCTGGCCGTCGACCAGTCCACGGTCTGGGGACTCGGCAGGGTCGTCGGTCATCAGGAGTTCGTCGAGCGTTGGGGCGGTCTGATCGATATCGACGACACCGACGACGTCGGTGACACCGCTGCGCGGGTCTATCGGCACATCCTCGATTCCACGTCCGAGGATCAGGTGGCTTTCCGCGGCGAGGTGACGCTGGTCCCGCGGTTGCGACACACCGCGAACCTCACAAAACCGTTTCCCACCAAGCTTTCTCCCACCGCCACCTACGTCGTCACCGGCGGCACCGGCGCGCTCGGCCGCACGGTCGCCACCTATCTGGCCGAGCACGGTGCGCGACACATCGCGCTGCTGAGCAGAAGCGGGCTGCCGCCGCGCGACCGGTGGCCGAACATCACTCGCGACGACCCGCAGTTCACCGCCGTTGACACCGTCCGGGCCGTCGAACGCCTCGGGGCACAGGTCAGTGCGGCGAGCGTCGACATCACCGACGCCGATGCGGTGGCGGCCTGGCTGGCCGATCACGACCGCACCGGAGACCGGCCCGTCCGCGGAGTCATCCACGCCGCGGGCGCAGTCCACGACCAACTACTCGTCAACGTCAGCGAAGACGATTTCCTCAAAGTGCTGGGTCCCAAGGTCACCGGTACGCGGGCGCTGCACACCGCGTTCGCCGCCGAAGAACTCGACTTCTTCGTGATGTTCGGCTCCGCGGGGTCGGTCATCGCCTCACCCGGGCAGGGAAACTACGCCGCCGCCAACGCGTTCCTCGACGCGTTCGCTCATCAGAGGCAGGCACAGGGCCTGCCGGCCGTCACCGTGGGCTGGGGACCCTGGTCGGTGGGGATGGTCGAGGACCTCAACCTCGAAAACGTCTACGCCATGCGCGGAATCGAATTGATCACCCCGGCGGCGGGCGCGTTGATCCTCGACCGCCTGATCAACCAGACCGCTCCGAACGTCATCGCCATCAGCGCCGACTGGAACCGTGCCCGCCAGCTTCTCGGCGGACACCTTCCCAAGATGTTCGCCGACCTCGACGCCGCCATCGCCTCGCCGACGGAGGCCGGAGCGGACGGGTCGTTGCTCGACGTGCTGTCGAAGACCCCGGAAGGAGAGCGTCTCAACGTGATCACCGATCAGATCGAGCGCCTCGTAGCTGCGGTATTCGACTGTGCAGTCACCGATTTCGCGAATAACGACATGCTCGACGACATCGGGCTGGACTCGATGATGGCGATGGACTTCAGGGTCAGGATCAACACCACGTTCCCGATCGACCTTCCGGTGCTGGAGATTCTCAAGGGCGTCAGCGTCGACTCGCTGGCCGCCCGGGTGCTCGACGAACTGCGCACGATCCACGGGGAGGCACCCGCCGCGGAAGCCGCGCCCCCGACCGAGCCGGCCATGAATGACGACGTCGATCAGTTGATCGATGAGATGTCAGAAGCCGATCTGCGCGAACTCCTCGCCGAACTCGAAGGCGGCGCTGCGCCGTGACCGAGGCGGCTTCGACGGCGGTGCACGTGCGGGGACTCGACAAGGCCTACGGACCGACCCAGGCCGTTGCAAACCTCGACCTCGACGTCGCCTCCGGCGAGGTCTTCGCCATCCTCGGTCCCAACGGCGCAGGCAAGTCCACCACGATAGAGATCCTGGAGGGCAACAGAACTCGCGACGCCGGGCTTGTGCAAGTACTGGGTGAGGACCCCGGGACGGCGGGACGAAGCTGGCGGGCCAGGATCGGCATCGTGCTGCAGGAGGTCAGCGACGCCGGGATGCTGTCGGTGCACGAGACCGTGCAGATGTTCGCGAGCTGTTACGGCACCGCTCGAGAACCCGCCGACGTGCTCGAGCTCGTCGGCCTGGACGCCGTCGCGGACTCCCGGGTGCGGGCGCTGTCCGGCGGTCAACGCCGCCGCCTCGACGTCGCGCTCGGCATCATCGGCAAGCCCGAACTGCTGTTCCTGGACGAACCCACAACGGGTTTCGACCCCGAAGCGCGGCGGCAGTTCTGGCAGCTGATCAAGTTGCTGGCCGCCGACGGCACCACGATCGTGCTGACCACCCACTACCTCGAAGAGGCCGCCGCTCTGGCCGACCGTGTCGCGGTGATCGCGGACGGCAGGGTGGTGGCCGTCGACTCGCCGACGCGATTGACCGAGCACGTCAGCTCGGCGGCCACGGTGCGATGGATGGAGGGCGGTCAAATCCGGGTGGAGACAACGGATTTCCCGACTGAGTTCGTCCGTCGACACAGCAGGGATGGTGCGGAACTGGCGCAGCTGACGATCAGTAGGCCGACACTCGAAGACGCGTACCTCCACCTGATCGGCCAGCCATGACCGATATCGAACACGTCATCGTCCCATCGCCGCCGCGACACCGCGCCACCGCACGAGCTGCGCTCCCGTCGCCGCTGCGCATCGGGTTGTCGCGGGTCGTCCCCGAACTGAAGATGTTCTACCGGCGGCCCGAACAGGTGGTGCTGACGTTCTCCATGCCCGCGGTGATCTGCCTGCTGCTGGGTTCGATCTTCTCCGCGGAACTGCCCGGGAGTCAGACCAGCACCGGTGCGGTGATCGCGGCGAGCATGCTCGCCTACGGCATCCTGTCGACGTCGTTTGTCAACCTCGGCACCAGCATCGCCGCCGACCGCGACACCGGCGCGTTGCGGCGGCTTCGGGGTACGCCGACAACGGCGTCGTCGTACTTCGTCGGCAAGATCGTGCTCGTCGCGGTGGTCAGCCTCGCCGAGGCCGTCCTGCTGCTGGGGGTGGGGGTGCTGGTCTTCGGACTGCGCCTGCCGACCGACGCCTACGGGTGGTTCACCCTCGCTTGGGTGTCGGTCCTGGGCATCGTCAGCTGTTCACTGCTGGGCATCTTCATCAGCAACCTGGCGAGCAACGCCGTGTCCGCCGCTGTCATCACCAACGGCCCATCGGTTGCGCTGCAGTTCGTTTCGGGCACGTACGTGCCGCTGATGATCCTGCCGGCGTGGATGCTGGTGATCGGCTCCCTCTTCCCGGTCAAGTGGATGGCCCAAGGTTTCCGGTCGGTGCTGCTGCCCGCCGAGATGGTCGCGTTCGAACCGGCAGGCAGCTGGGAGCACTGGCGCATCTTCGTCGTGTTGGCGGCGTGGAGCATCGCCGGGCTGATCGGCTGCCTTGCGTTGTTCCGGTGGTCGGACCGGACCTGATGCCGCCGGCCTAGGGTCCGTCGGCCAACCACTTGCGCACGAGTTCACCGTCGTGTGCCTCGACCGATCGCAGCTCGGTCAGCGTCGGATGACCGGCGTCCAGCAGCGCGCTGTCGGTGTCCTCCTCCGGATCATCTGGTACCTCCACCTCGCTCAGGCGCACACCGCCGTCGCGGACCTCTTCGACGCGCGTCTGCACCGCCCCGCCCCGGGCCAGCCGCGCGTGGCGGAGCGGACCGACCTCGTCGGCGGGCCGGTCGGGGACGTTCAGTGACAGGACGGTGCCGTCGGGTGCGTCGAGCAACAGTTCCAGCACCGGCGCCAGCAGACCTGCGGCGGTCTCCCAGTACCGCTCGCCCGTGGGATGCAGCGCGACGTCCAGCGACACCGCCAGGGCGCGGGTGTCGCTGATCTTCGCGGTGAGCGCCGCACCGATCGTGCCGGAGTGCAGGATGGCCCGGCCGACGTTGGCGCCGTGGTTGATTCCGGACAGCACGAGGTCCGGTCGCGGGTCGAACCAGCCGTTGAGTGCGGCGGCGACGATGTGTCCGGGCTGGGCCTGCACCGCCCACGCCTCGACATCGTCGAGGGCGGGTATTTCTCGGGGCTCTACCACGGTTCGGCCGTCGCGGCGCACGGCGCTCAGCGCGGCGCTCGCCCCGCTGGCCTGCTCGGCGGGGGCGGCGACGATCACCTCCAGCCCGGCCTCGAGCGCCGCATTCGCCAGCGCATGCAGGCCGGGCGAGTCGATCCCGTCGTCGTTGGTCACCAGTGCGCGCGGCACGCGTCAACCTCCTCCAGTGCGATGCCCGCTACTTCAACGGGCGCAACTCCACCCGTTCGGCGAGCGTCTCCACGGCGCGCGCACCGCCGGTGCCCAGCCCGTGCCGCACGACGTTGAGGGCACCGCACGCCGCCCCGATCTGCAGAGCCTCCCGCAGCGGCCGGCCACTGGTCAGCGCGGCGACGATGCCCGCGGTCATCGAGTCCCCGGCACCCGCCGAATCGGCCGGTTCCAACGTGGGCATCGTGATCTCCACGTCGTCGTCGTCGTCGTCCTCACCGAGCAGGGCCAAGGCAGGAGCGTCGCCGGAGCGGGACACGACGACGATGTTCGCACCTTCGTCACGCATCTTGTGCATGGCGGCGACCAGATCCTTCGCGTCCTCCGATTTCGCCCGGCCGTCGTCGAGCAGCTCTTCGTGGCTGACCTTGATGAGGTCCGGTCCGCCGGCGAGCACCGCTTCGAGCCGCTCGCCGGACAGGTCCGCCGCCACCTTGCAGCCGTTGGCGCCGAGATCGGTGGACAGGCGGCGGTACAGGTCGGCGGGCAGTACATCGTCTTCCTGCGGGCCCGACAGCAGGACCCGGCCGTGGGTCAAACCCTCGGTGAGGGTGAGCTCGTAGAGGGAGTCCAGTTCGTGGCGGTCGAGCGGGCTGCCTTCAGCCTCCGCGATCACCTCGCGGCCGCCGGATCGGCGGTCGTGCACGTACGCTCCGTTGCGCGCGCTGACCGGCACCGTCTGCACGGTGATGTTCGGTGCGGGCAGGAGGTGGCCGAGGACGTCGCCCGTTTCGCCGCCGAGCGCCGAGCACAAAACGACCGGCACGCCGAGCGAGGACATCATGCGTGACTGCCAGACACCCTGGCCTCCGGCGTGGACGTGGATGTCGGCCTCACCGGAGCGGTTCTCGACCGTCACGGTGAGCACGGGCAGCGGGGCGAAGATGACGACGGCGGAGCCGCCGTCGGATTTGTCACCGCGAGATTCCCTGTCTGTCATGGGTTGCGGAGTACCCATCCGCGCCGCGGACTACCCGACGGCCTCGCCAAGGCTGGTGCCGACCAATGCCGAGCGGGCCGCGACTAGAGTCCGTGGGCATGTCACTGGCAACGCAGTTGTGGACGGAGAACGCCGATGTGGTGGCCGAGGTGCTCGCCAACCCGTTCGTTCGGGGTATCGGAGACGGCTCGCTGGACCGCGATCTGTTCGCCGGCTACATCGCGCAGGACGCGTTCTTCCTCGAATCGTTCGCTCGTGCATACGGTCTGGCGCTTTCCAGGAGTGCGGATACCGCCACCCTGTTGACCTTCGCCGATCTGCTCGCAGGCGTGCGCGAAGAGCTCGGGTTGCACGCGTCCTATGCCGCGTCATGGGGGATCGACATGGCGGGCGTCGAACCCGCTGCGGCGACGCTGGCCTACACCGAGTTCCTGCTGGCCACCGCCGCCACCGCCGAGGTCGGCGTGGTGTGCGCGGCGATGACGCCGTGCATGCGGCTGTACGCGCACGTCGGGGTCACGCTCGACGCCGACACCGCGGGCCCGTATGCCCAGTGGGTGCAGACGTACGCCGATCCGGGTTTCGACGAGGTGGCCTCACTGTTGGAGCGGCTGCTCGATCAGCAGTCCGTCGATGTGTCCGCCGCCCGGGTTGCCTACCGGCGCGCGATGCGGCTGGAGTTGGCGTTCTTCGACGCAGCCTTCAAGCGCGGGGATCAGACGTAGCGCGGGCGACCGGCCAGCGTACCGAGCGCAATCTGCACCACGTAGACACCGAGGAACATCATCCACGGCACCGTCCACCCGTGCGTGAGGTCGTGCAGCAACCCGAACAGGAACGGGCCCACGCCCGCGATCAGATAGCCGAATCCCTGTGCCATACCGGACAATTGCGCGGTGTCCTCGGCGTTTCGGGCCCGCAGCGCGATGACGGCGAGCGCCAGGGCGAACACACCCATACCGACTCCGATCAGCACGCTCCACAGCAACGGCTGCGCGCCGGGGGCGAGCATCAGCCCGACCGTGCCGACCAGGCCCACGGCGCCCAGACCGACGATCCATGCGCTCTGTCCCCGGCTGCGCGCGGCCAGCGGCGCGATCACCAACGCGATGGGCACACCGACCAGCGATGTGACCCCGACGAGCAGACCGGCCTGGGTCTTGTCGACGCCGTTGTCGATGAAAACCTCTGGCAGCCAACCCATCACGATGTACGCCATCAGCGACTGGCAGCCGAAGAACAGCGTCACCGTCCACGCCAACCGGTTTCGCAGCAGTGAGCGTCCGCCCCCGGCGGGGGCGGTGTTCGCCGCCCACGTGCCTGCGTGTCGTCGCGACGTGGGCAGCCACGCCACGAGCGCGACGAAGGAGACCGCCGCCCACGCCGCCAGCGCGGCGCGCCACCCTCCCAGCGGATCCTCGAGCCCGGGAGTCACCGCCGACCCCAACGCACCACCGCCTTGCAGTGCAGCGGTGTAGATCCCGGTCATCAGCCCGACCCGCGCGGGGAACGACCCCTTGATCACCACGGGGATCAACACGTTGGCCAACGCGATCCCCGCGCAGGCGATCAAAGTCGCGGCGATCACGGTGTGGGGACCGCCGACGGTGCGGGCGAGCAGACCGACGGTGAGCGCAACCAACGCGGCGGAGATGGTGCGACCGAGCCCGATGCGCGCGGCGAGCCGGGGCGCGGTGAGCCCCGCGACCGCGAAACACAATGCGGGGACCGTGGTGAGGAGACCGGCCCACGTCGCTGAGACGCCGAGTTCTGCACGCATCTCCCCGAGCAGGGGCGCCACACTGGTCACGGCCGGGCGCAGGTTGAGCGCGGTCAAAATCACGGCAAGCGCGAGCAACGCACCGCCAGCGACCACCGAAATGGGGGCGCGGTCAGCCTCGGCGGAGTCCTCGACGCCCACGTTGAGCTGCGTCGGCGACAGGTCTGCTTCATCATCCCGCCGCCCGACACGCATCCTGCTAATCTGCCATACATCCCATGATTGGTTGAAAGGATGTCCCTGTGCCGTTGGTCACCGCACGCCGGTCGGGCCTCGTCGACCAGGTCATCGAGCAGTTGCGGGACTCGGTCGCGCGCGGCGAATGGCCGGTCGGGGAGCGCATACCCAATGAGACGGCCCTGGTCACGTCGCTGGGTGTTGGCCGCAACACCGTGCGCGAGGCCGTTCGGGCGCTGGCCCACGCCGGCATCCTCGAGGTGCGGCAGGGTGACGGCACCTATGTCCGGGCCACCAGTGAGGTGTCGGGTGCGCTGCGCCGGCTCTGCGGCGCCGAGTGGCGCGACGTGCTTGCGGTCCGGCGCGCGCTGGAGGTCGAGGGTGCCAGGGCAGCGGCGCGCCGCCGAACCGAGGACGATCTGGGCGAGCTGCGCGCATTGTTGGCGCGTCGAGACGCCTGTCTGGCCGACGGGGACACCGACGAATTCGCCCGCGCCGACGCCGAATTTCACCTCGCGGTGGTCCGCAGTTCGCACAACGCGACGCTGACGGAGCTGTATCGGGGATTGATGGAAGCCATCGCCGCCAGCGTCGCCAGCGGCCAGGACGCCGCTGTGGAGGTCGTCGATCATGGTGTGCTGCTTGACCACATCGCCGCCGGTGACGCCGACCGGGCCGCGAGGACCGCGGCGGAGATCATCGACGGGGTGCTCGCCGGCCTTCCTGCAACTGACTGCTGATCTCGGGCGTCATTCCGCACCAGCGGGTCGGGGCCTGGCACCCAGGGCGACGACCAGAGCGGCGGCGGCCAACGACAGCGTGCCGACCACCCACAGCGCGACCTTGCTGTTACCGGTCAGGTCGGTGAGCCAGCCGGTGATGTAGGGGCCACCGAACCCGCTTAGGTTTCCCAGCGAGTTGATCAGTGCGATACCGCCGGCGGCGGCCGCTCCGGTGAGGAAAGACGATGGCAGGGACCAGAACACGGGTAACGCGCACATGACGGCACACGTGCACAACGTGACGGCCAGCATCGCAAGGTAGACGTCGGTCATGTAAAGGGCTGCCGGGATGGTGACACCGCCCACGATCGCCGGGATCGCGACGTGCCAGACTCGCTCGCCGGTCCGGTCCGAGTGCCAGGCCCAGGGCACCATGACGAGCGCGGCCACGGCATACGGAATCGACGTGACCAGTCCGCGCTGGATGATGCCCAGATGTACGCCGTACTCCTCCTGGAAGCCGGCGACGATGGTGGGCAGGAAGAAACCCACCGCGTACAGCCCGTAGGTGATCCCGAAGTAGATGAACGCCAGGGCCAGAATGCGCGGATGGGTCAGCGCCTTCTTCAGCGGCCAGTGACCACTGCGCTCGGCAGCGGCCCGCTCCTGGTTCAATGTCGTTTGCAGCCAGTCCTTTTCGTCGTGATGCAACCAGCCCGCGGTACCGGGCCGATCAGTGAGATAGAACCAGCAGATCACGCCCAGTATCACGGCCGGAAGCCCCTCGACCAGGAACATGAAACGCCAGCCGGCCAACCCGAAGAAGCCGTGCCCCCAGTCGATGATCAACGACGAGATCGTCGATCCGACCGCGGTCGAGACGGGTACGGCGACCATGAACAGCGAAACCGCCCTCGACCGCTGCTTCTCGGGGAACCAGAACGTGAGGTACAAGATGATGCCGGGGAAAAAGCCGGCCTCGGCCACGCCGAGAAGGAAGCGTAGGACGATCAACGTCTGCGCATTCGGTACGAAAGCGATTGCCGCGCTGATGATTCCCCAACTCACCATGATCCGCGCCAGCCAACGCCGGCCCCCGAACTTGTTCAGGGCGATGTTGCTGGGCACTTCGAGCAGCAGGTAGCCGAGGAAGAAGATCCCCGAGGCGAAGCCGAATGTCTTGGCGTTCATCGCGAGGTCGTCGTTCATGCCGTTGGGTCCGGCGAACGCGATGTTGACCCGGTCGAGATAGTTGACGACGTAGAGCAGGAAGAGGAACGGGATGAGGCGCCAGGTGACCTTTGTCAGCGTCCTGTCTTCGACGGCGCGATCCGGCAGGTAGGTGCTCACAGGTGTCCCTCCGGGTCCCGCGCCGCGGTCGAGTTGTGCGTCCTCACGGAGGCTAAACGAGGCATGTCGAATGACGGCGGAAACTGCGAGACCGGCCGCAATCACTCGGGCTTGGTAGCACGAACGCTCGCCACCCGGCATCGGCATTGATGCCCGCGAAAACGTTTCAAGTGGCCCTGCACGGGAAACCCGCCGCCGCGAGGAAGCCAGCCGTCGTCGATGACGGCTATCGGCACCGAAACAGTCGCGATAGGGAGAGATCGATGGCGGATGACCGCGCACCCAAGGAAGCCGTTAAGGGCATGGTCGAGGAGGCCAAGGGCAAGGCCAAGGAAGCGGCCGGAACGCTGCTCGGCAATGAAGAACTCAAGCGCGAAGGCCAGGCCGAACAGCACAATCCGTCCTACATTCCCGGCGCGCCCGGTCCGGAGGCCCCGTCGGTTGACGAGCCGACGGCCCCGCGCGACCCGCTGCCGCCGAAGCCCGATCAGACGGCGCCCAAACTGCGGACCGCGACGGGCACTGTCACCGACGGACCACTGACCGCCCGCGGACAGCAGGGCGCGTACCTCACCACCGCACAAGGCGCGAGGCTGTACGACACCGACCACTCCCTGAAGGCCGGTGAGCGCGGGCCGACCCTGTTGCAGGACCATCACCTTCGCGAGAAGATCACGCACTTCGACCACGAACGCATCCCGGAGCGGGTGGTGCACGCCCGCGGCGCCGGCGCGCACGGTGTCTTCCGCGGCAATGGCGCCGCCGAGAAGATCTGCAAGGCACAGTTTTTGAAGTCCGGCGAGGAAACCGAGGTCTTCGTCCGTTTCTCGACGGTGCTCGGCAACCGCGGCTCGGCCGATACGGTGCGTGACACCCGCGGGTTCGCCACCAAGTTCTATACGCAGCAAGGCACCTTCGACCTCGTCGCCAACAACATCCCGGTGTTCTTCATCCAGGACGGCATCAAGTTCCCCGACGTCGTGCACGCCGCCAAGCCGCATCCGGACCGCGAGATCCCGCAGGCCCAAAGCGCACACGACACCTTCTGGGATTTCGTGTCGCTGCACACCGAAGCCCAGGCGCACACCATGTGGAACATGTCCGATCGCGGGATTCCGCGGTCGTACCGGATGATGGAGGGGTTCGGCGTGCACACGTTCCGGCTGATCGGGCCGGACGGATCGACGTCGCTGGTGAAGTTCCACTGGAAGCCGCGCCTCGGGGTGCACTCCCAGGTTTGGGAAGAAGCGCAGATCACCGCCGGGGTCGATCCCGACTTCCATCGACGCGACCTCGCCGACGCGATCGAGAAGGGCGTCTACCCGGAGTGGGACCTCGGGGTGCAGGTGTTCCCGGACACCCCGGAGCAGATGTTCGAGGGCATTGACCTCCTCGACCCGACGAAGATCGTGCCCGAGGAACTGGCGCCGGTAAAGGTCATCGGAACGATGCAGCTCAACCGCAACGTGACGAACTTCTTCGCCGAGACCGAGCAGGTCGCCTTCCATCCCGGCCATCTGGTGCCCGGTATCGACATCACCGACGACCCGCTGCTTCAGGCGCGGCTGTTCTCATACCTCGACACGCAGATCACCCGGCTGGCGGGCCCGAACTTCAGCCACATCCCGATCAACCGGCCGCACGCTCCGGTCAACGACATGTTCCGCGACGGGTTCCACCAGTCCGGTGTGCACCCCGGCGTGGCTCCGTACAAGCCGAACTCCCTCGACGGCGGCTGCCCTTTCCTCGCTGGAGCGGACACCGGCGCGTTCATCGAGGTGCCCACCGTCGTTCCCGAATCGACGAAACGGCGCGACGCACCGGCCACCTACGACGACCACTTCAGCCAGGTGACCTTGTTCTACCGCAGCCTGAGTGCGGCCGAACAGGAGCACGTCGCCGAGGCGTACACGTTCGAACTCGGCAAGTGCTACGAGCAGGCGATCAAGGAGCGCCAACTGGTGGCGCTGGCGAACGTCGACACGGACCTGTGTGCGAAGGTGGCCGAGGGGCTGGGCCTCGCGGCGCCTGCTCCCACGGTCGTCCCCGCGGACCCTGAGGTACTCAGTCCCGCGTTGTCGCAAGTCGGGCAGGAATGGCCCGTCGAGGGCCGCCAGATCGGCATCCTCACGGGTCCGGAGTCCGACCTCGCCGGCGTCGCGGCCGCTGTCATGGCGATCGCGAACGCCAAGAACGTGCCGTTCGTGGTCGCCACGCACGGCGGCACCCTCGAGCACGACGGCGGCCCCATCCCGGTGTCGCGCACCTATGCGACCGCCCGCTCGGTGGAGTTCGACGCGATCCTCATCGCGGGATCGCCGGCGAACGCCAAGGCGAAGACGATCGTCGACGAAATGTACCGGCACCATAAGGCGATCGCGATGCTGCCGGAAGGAACTGAGCTTGCTGGCACCGTAGCGGTTCCGACCGACGGGCCCGGGCTGTTCTCCGGCCCCGACACGGCGACGCTGGTTCAGTCACTGCTCAACGCGCTCGGCCAACACCGGGTGTGGGATCGGGTGGTCCTGCCCTGACGGTTTCGCGTAGCCGGCCGCGACCCTGAAGGAGGTTTGCTGAAAGCGCCCCGGGCGCATCGTCGCGGGCATACCATCGACCTGCCTGACGAATGGGATCCGTCGATGGTGGAAACACCCGATCCGATGGAGGTTCGACATGTTTCCCGTAATGCGTCTCGGGGTCGGAGTCGCCACCCTCGCAGTCGTCCTGGCCGCACCCGCCGGAGCGACCGAGGACGAGTTCCTGCGCGAGCTCCAATCCCGGTATTCCTTCCTGACATCCGAAGAGCTGCTCACACAGGGCTACCGGGCCTGCGCGGCCAGCAGCGTCGGTGTCCTGGCACCGGATACGGTCAACATGATCAGCGCGGACCTCGGCATCTCGACCGGCGCGGCGATGGACATCGTCAGCCGCGCGCTACTCCGGCTCTGCTGAAACGCGCGGCCCCGCGTCACCGCACCAGGGTGGCTCCACCGTCGAGGCGGATCTGTTGTCCGGTCATGAACCGTGATTCGTCGGCGAGCAGATAGAGCGCGGCGTAGGCGGATTCCCATACGCTGCCGCGGCCCATTTTCAGCTTGACGACCTCGCTGTGCCTTTCGGTCGCCTCGTCGGCGTTCAATCCGAACAACGATTGCGACTCCCGGTTGGCCAGTACGGAGTCGATGGGACCCAACATCAATGTGTTGACCCGGATTCCGGCTTCGGCGAACTGGACGGCGGCCAGTTCGGTGATGTGGTTCAGACCGCTTTTGCCCAGTGCGTAGGGCATGATGCCGATGTTCAGCCCGAGCTCGTTCTTGACGCTGGCGATCGACGAGATGTTGACGATGCTCCCGGTGGTGTCGCCAGGATTCTTCTCCATGCATTGGGCGGCAAAGAGATTGCAGTGGTAGCAGCCGAGCATGTTGACGTTGATGCCGTAGTTGAAGTTCTCGACGGTCATCGAGTTCGAGTCGAAATCGAACGGGGGATTGGTGGCCGCGCTGTAGACCATCCCGTCTACGCGGCCGCTGGTCGCCATCGCCGTGTCGAAGATGTTCTGGCAGTCACCTTTGTCGGCGACGTCGGCTTCGACGGCGTAGGCGCGACCGCCTTCTGCGGTGATCATCTCGACCGTCTCCTGCACCGCCGCGGGGTTGAGGTCGACAGCCACGATCTCTGCGCCGTGGCGCGCGGCCAGAATCGAGATGGCGCGTCCGTTCCCCGTGCCGGGGCCGGCGCTCTGCCCCGCACCCACGACCACGACGACCTTGCCGGACAGGCCGAACGCCGTGCGATCTCTGCGATCGAAGTCAGTTGACATGGTTCTCCTCTTTTGCGCGGCGCTCGCGACAGCTTCCGTAAGCCTCAGGTTTCCTGACCAAGCGTAAAGCTAACCCCTGACCAACCGTACAGCACGCTCCTGTACGGTTGGTCAGCTAGAGTGGGCGGCTGTAAGCAGTCCGACAGAGAGACCCGTGTGAGTGACCATCCGACGGAAACCGGCGGCCCGACCCGGCAACGGCTCATCGACGTAGCGATCGAGCTGTTCAAGCGGCACAGCGTCGCAGGCACGTCGCTACAGATGATCTCTGACGAGCTCGGGCTCACCAAGTCCGCGATCTACCACCACTTCCGAACCCGTGACGAACTGTTGAGCGCCGTGATGGAACCGGTTGTGCACGAGGTGGCCGCACTCGTCGAAGCAGCCGAGGCGCACCGCGGTCCGCACGCTCGCGCCGACCACATGCTCGTCGGTTACGCCGCGATCGCAGCCTCGAACCGCGAACTCCTGCCCCTGCTCACCGGCGACCCCGGAGTCACCGGGTTGTTGCGCGCACGCGCCGAATGGCGCGAGGTGGTCGAGCGGCAGATGGCGTTGCTCGCCGGCGTCGAACCCGGTCTCGGGGGCCAGGTGAGGGCCGCGGTCCTGATGTCCGGGATCGCCTCCGCGGCCGGCCTCGACTACGGCGACATCCCCGAGGAGGCACTGCGCGAGAAGCTGATCGCTGCCGGTCGCCGCACCCTCGGATTGCGTAGGCCGCAGGGGCGCGACGCGCGGGCCGACAGCTGAGCCGCGCCGAGCCTCAGCGGAAGCGGATGTTCATCGTCGCCAGGCCGAAGATCTTCTTTCCCGCGGATCGCGCCGCCACCACGATCACACCCGATCGGGTCGCGGGATCCAGCGACTTGATCCTGCCGCTGAACTCGATGTCGGCACCTTCCTCGGCGGAGACGATCGCGGGTGCGGACAGCCGCACCGCGTAGCGGGTCACCGCGCCCGGGTCACCGGACCAGGCCGAGACGAATCCGGCACCGAGGCCCATGGTGAGCATGCCGTGGGCGATGACGTCGGGAAGCCCGGCCAGCTTGGCGATGTCCTCGTCCCAGTGGATCGGGTTGGCGTCCCCGGCGACGCCGGCGTAGTTGACCAGATCCCCGCGGGACAACCGGGTGTGGCGCACCGGGAGCTCGTCGCCGACCTTCACCTCGTCGAACGACGGTGTCCCCGGTGGGCGGTCCGAACCGTCGGCGATCCGGGCCTCGCCCTCGGGCCGGACAGTCTTCTCGTATGCGCCGTCGGCTCCGCTGACCGCGAAGATGTCCACGTCGTGCATCATCTTGGCGTGGACGGCGGTCATGATGTCCGGATCCACGTCGTCGCTGGTCAGCCCCACCACGGTGGTGTGCAGGGTGTGCACCCGCTCGCCTGCGGTGTCGGTGAAGGTGTTGGTGACGGTGATCAGATCCCGGCCTGCGATCCTGCGCACCGACGTCAACTCGACGTCGATGACCAGCTCGTCGCCGGCCACCATCGGACGGTGCTGCTCGAAGACCTCTTCGGTCTGCAGGTAGGTGTCGTAACCGACGACCACCTGCTCGAACATGAGGCGGTTACACGACATGGCCGGAGCCGACGTGAACGTCAGCGGCGCCACCAGACCCGGATATCCCAGCTCAGCGGCGGCCGCCACGTCCCAGTGCGCGGGGTGGTAGTCCTGCACCGCGCGGGCGTATTCGCGCACCTTCTCGCGGCCGACGAGATAGGGGTCGGCCATCCGGTACCAATGGCCGACCCGCGCTTCGATAGCCGACGTCTCAGGTGCTGCGGTCATAGATCTGCTCATCATTTCTGCCGGTTTGTCGGTAAGGCCGACCCCAGCACACTAACGCGCGCAAACCTCGAGCCCTCGCCGAGCATGGCCGCAGGCTGCACGGTCGGTTACCAGGGCCGGATTGGCGGGGCCGACCGTGAGCCATTAATTTCCCTGGGGTGATGTCCTCAGCTGTTCGCGCCGTCTCGCGAATGACCGCACCCGTCCTCACCCTGGTGGTCGTCGCCTCAGCGGGGCTCCTCGCCGGCCCGGTATCGCCGGGTCCGGCGCCGACGGTGCGGTTGGCCAGCGAGGGCAACCCGTTGGCGGGCAAGCCCTTCTACGTCAACCCGACGTCCAAGGCGATGCGCGCCGCGCAAGCTGCGGACCCGCCCAGCCCCGAACTGTCCGCGGTCGCCAACACCCCGCAGGCCTACTGGCTGGTGCCGGGTTCGTCGGCGTCGACGGTGGCGAAGTATGCGGGCGATGCGCAGGCCGCCGGTGCCCTACCGGTGTTCGCCATCTACGGGATTCCCCACCGCGACTGCGGAAGTTTCGCCGCGGGAGGCCACGGATCCGGTGAGGCGTATCGCCAGTGGATCGACGGCATCGCCGCCGACATCGGCCCGGTGCCCGCGGCGGTCATCGTGGAACCCGACGCGCTCGCCATGGCCGACTGCCTGTCCGGGGATCAGCGTCAGGAACGCTTCGACCTGATCCGCTACGCCGTGGACACCTTGACCCGTAACCCGTCGACCGCGGTGTACGTCGACGCGGGCCACCTGCGCTGGCACAGCGCGGAGGAGATGGCGTCTCGGCTCAACCAGGCCGGTGTCGCCGGGGCGCGGGGGTTCAGCCTCAACGTCGCGAACTTCTTCACCACCGAAGATGAAATCGGTTACGGCGAAGCGATCTCGGGCCTGACGAACGGCAAGCACTACGTGATCGACACCTCCCGCAACGGGAACGGTCCGGCCGAGGGCGAGCTCTACTGGTGCAACCCCAGCGGACGGGCCCTCGGTGTCGCGCCCACCACGGCCACCGCGGGTCCGCACGCCGACGCCTATCTGTGGGTCAAGCGGCCCGGCGAATCCGACGGGACATGCGGCAAGGGCGACCCGCCCGCCGGTGATTTCGTCAACCAGTACGTGATCGAGTTGGCGCGCGGCGCGGGCCGCTGACACGTTTGAGCGCTGACACCGAAGGAAATGGATTGATCATGCCCACGCCACGAACGTCGCCGACGTCCGCGTCGATCCTGATGGTCAGCCTGATGGCACTGACCGGTTGCGCCGCGCTCGAGAACAAGGAGACCCACAGTACGGCGACGGCAGAGTCCGGCACCCAGACGCCGTTGGCCGCACCGCGCACCGAACCGCGCACCCCGGCGCCGAATCCACCCCCGTCGGTCGATCGGAAGCTGCCGATCGGGGACGTCTCGCTCGGGATCGACGACCGCGGCGACCTCGGGCAGATCATCGTCGACAGCACCGGCCGCACGCTGTACGTCTTCTCCCAGGACGCTCCGAACGAACCGACCTGCTACGACGAATGCGCCGACACCTGGCTGCCGCTGTTGGCGGATGCCGATCCGGCCGGCGGTGTCGGTATCGACGTGGCGTCGGCCAGGACGGTGCCGCGTCGCGACGGCCGCGAGCAGGTGACATACCGCGGCCATCCCCTCTACCGGTATGCGGGCGATCAGACCGACAGGGACGCCAACGGGCAGGGACTCGACATGTTCGGCGGGGAATGGCATGTGCTGACCAAGTTCGGTGAACCGCTGGCCTGAGGAATAGCCGCGTCGTTCGCCGGCGTTGGCATGCGCATCGACGGAAGCGAGAGCGGCATGGACTTCGGGATTTCGACCTTCGTCAATGACGACACGATCGACACCGTGTCGTTGGCCCGCGCCATCGAGGAGCGGGGCTTTCACGCACTCGTGGTCGCCGAGCACACCCATATCCCGGCCAGCCGGCAGTCGCCGTATCCGATGGGCGGGGACCTGCCGAAGGTCTACTACCGGACCCTGGATCCGTTCGTGACCCTGGCCGCGGCGGCGGCGGTGACCACGAAGATCCAGCTGGCCACCGGGATTGCGCTGCTGATCCAGCGCGATCCGATCACCACCGCCAAGGAAGCGGCCAGTATCGACGTGATCTCGGACGGCCGGTTCGTGTTCGGTGTGGGCGCGGGGTGGAACATCGAGGAGTTGCGCCACCACGGCACCGACCCCAAGACCCGCGGTGCGCTGCTGGACGAACGCATCGAGGCGATCAAAGCGCTGTGGACCGAGGAACCCGCCGAGTATCACGGGCGCTTCGTCGACTTCGACTCCTCGTTCCTGCGTCCGAAGCCGGTGCAGAAACCGCATCCGCCCATCGTGGTCGGCGGCGACTCCGATGCCACGGTCAAGCGGGTGATCCGTCATAAGGCAGGCTGGATCTCCAATCCACTGCCGGTCGAGAGGCTGGCCAAACGCATCGACCAGATGCGCGAGGGTGCGGGCCATGACGTCCCGTTGACGACGTTCGGAACGCCTGCGAATCCGGACTACTGGCGCGCGCTCGAGGACCTCGGCTACCGGCAGGCGAACCTGCTGCTACCCACCAAACCGCGCGACGAGTCGCTGCGACTGCTCGACGACTACGCCGACAAGGTCGCCAAGTACCGCGGCTAAGTCAGCGCGGCTAAGTCAGCGCGAGCGACCGCGTCTGTACGGCAACACGCCGTAACAAGACGTACAAAGGCGGTCGCTCGCACACCTCAAGCGCGCAAGCAGAGCCCGAATTGAGGAGCCCGCCGATTCTCGACGCGCGTCGAGTTTCTATCGTGACTGCATGAGCAATGACGCTGATGCCGGTCGGGTCGCCGAACTGGCGCGCGGGGTCGTCGCCGACCACGACCCGAAGAGCGTGCCGATTCCCGAATTCCTCGGCGCCTGCTACGACGCCGGTCTGACCTGGGTGCACTTTCCCGAAGGCCTCGGTGGGCTCGGGGTGTCCCGCGGTCTGCAGGCCGTCGCGGACCGCATCCTGCAGGGCGCGGGCGGCCCGGTGCCCCTCGGGCTCAACCCGATGGGCTACGGCATGGCCGCGCCCACGATCCGCGAACACGCCCAGACCGATGACGTCAAACGAAATTGGTTGCGCCCGTTGGCGACCACCGACGATCTGTGGTGCCAACTGTTCTCCGAGCCGGGCGCAGGCTCCGATCTGGCCGGGCTCGCCACATCGGCCGTGCGCGACGGAGACGACTGGGTCATCAACGGCCAGAAGGTGTGGACGAGCCTCGCGCACCGAGCGCGCTGGGGGCTGCTGCTCGCGCGCACCAATCCCGATGTGCCCAAGCACAAGGGCCTGACGTACTTCGTCATCGACATGCACGGGGCCGGCGTCGAGACGCGACCGCTGCGCCAGATGACGGGCCAGGCCGAGTTCAACGAGGTCTACTTCAGCGACGCCCGCATTCCGGACAAGCACCGCCTCGGCGAGGTCGACAACGGCTGGGCCGTCGCGATGACGACGCTGATGAACGAACGCACCGCACTCGGCGGCAGCGGCAGCAGGCGCGGCGCAGGCACCATCGCCGATGCGACCGGGCTGTGGGCGTCGCGACCCGAGCGCCACACCCCGGTGCTGCGGGACCGGCTCACACAGCTGTGGCTGCGCTCGGAGGCGCAACGGCTCACCTCCGAACGCTCACGCGCGGCCGCGACGGTCGGCGGACCCGGCCCGGAAGGGTCGGTCGGCAAGTTGGTCGGCGCCGAGCTCAACCAGGACATCTACCAGTGGTGTATGGATTTCCTTGGGCCAGAAGGGATTCTGTATCACGGCTATCAGCAGGTTAGCGGGCACCCGGTCGCAAAAAGGGACAGCGACTGGCAGGGGCCCATCCAGCAGCGGTACCTGCGCAGCCGCGCCAACACCATCGAAGGCGGGACGTCTGAGGTGATGCGCAATATTCTCGGCGAACGCATCCTCGGGCTGCCCGGTGACCTGCGTGCCGACGCCGGCATGCCGTGGAAGGAGATTCCCCGTGGTTGACAGCCCAGCCTCGCAGGCCGAGTACAAATTCACCGAGGAACAGGGCCAATTGCGCGATGCGGTGCGCAAGTTCAGCGCCGAACACTTCTCCGAGGAGACCGTCCGCGGGTTGATGGAGTCCGACCCGCCGTTCGATCCCAAAGTCTGGGCCCGACTCGGCGGCGAGCTCGGCGTGCTGGGTCTGTCGGTGCCCGAGGCCGACGGCGGAGTCGGCGGAACGCTCATCGATCAGGCCGTGGCCATCGAGGAGCTCGGGGCACGGTTGGCGTGTGGGCCGCTGTTCGGCACGGTGTACCTGGCGATCCCGGCCCTGGTGGCCGCCTCATCAGGGCCGGTGCGCGACGAACTGCTCGCCGACCTCGTCGAGGGTCGGCGCACAGCGGCGTTCGCCGTGGTGGACCGCGCCGGCGCGTTCGATCCGGACATCGTCTCGGTGTCGGCTTCCGGAGATACGTTGTCGGGCACGGTGACTCAGGTTGTTGACGGCGGCATCGCCGATGTTCTGTTGGTCGCCGCACGTGACGGTGACGGCGTCGCCCTGTATGCCGTCGACGGCACCGCCGACGGAGTGCAGCGCACACCGCTGGCCACGCTCGACCTCACCCGCTCCGAGGCGAACGTGACGTTCACCGATGCGCCTGCCCGCGTGATCGCCGGGGCCGAGGAAGCCACCCGGGTGATCGACCATGCGCTGCAGGTCGGTGCGGCGCTGCTTGCGGTGGAGCAGGTGGGCGCCGCTCAGCATCTGCTCGACCTGTCAGTGGATTATGCGAAGTCGCGGTTGCAGTTCGGCAGGCCGATCGGGTCGTTCCAGGCGGTCAAGCACCGGCTCGCGAACCTGCTCGTCGACGTCGAGCACGCGAGGTCGGCTGCCTATCACGCGATCTGGGCGCTGGCGGACGGATCCGACGATCCGGCACTGGCCACCAGCATCGCTCAGGCGGTCTGCTCGGGCGCCCTGACCCACGTCGCCAACGACACCATTCAGGTGCACGGTGGCATCGGGTTCACCTGGGAACACCAGGCGCATCTCTACTACAAGCGCGCCGCGACGAACGCGGTTCTGCTGGGCAGCACCGAGGAGCACAGGGACCGGGTTGCGGCGATGGTGCTCGACGGCGCGGAGGCCGAGCGGGTGCCGCGGGTCGCCGACGGCCTGACGGTCTGAGCCTGTCTCGTCAGGCGTGACTTGCGTCACCTGGTTGATAACGATTCGAAACCTGTTGCGTTGCAAGATGAGACACGAGGACCAAACGGGTCAGCTGTGAACACTATGTTCACAAGGTGCGCCGGCGAACCGCCCTCAAACTCCCGCTGTACTTTGCAGCCGCCGCGGCGCTGACCAAGCTGCCGTCCGCCGCTGCGGCCGAGACGGGGCGGTGGTCGGCTGACCGCGCCAATGCCTGGTACGGGGAGCAGGGCTGGCTGCTGGGCGCCAACTACGTCACCTCGAACGCAGTCAACCAGCTCGAAATGTTCCAGGCGGGCACCTACGATCCACGCCGCATCTCCGGTGAGCTCAGCGTTGCTAGGCGGATCGGGATGAACACCATGCGGGTGTTCCTGCACGACCAGCTGTGGGCGACGGACCGGGCCGGATTCAGCCAGCGGCTTTCCCAGTTCGTCTCCATCGCGGCGAGCCACAACATCAAACCGCTGTTCGTGCTGTTCGATTCGTGCTGGGATCCGTTGCCCAAGGCCGGCCCTCAACGCGCGCCGATCAAGGGAGTGCATAACTCGGGCTGGGTGCAAAGCCCTGGCGCTCACCGCCTGGAGGATCCGGCCTACACCCGCGTGCTGCAGAGCTATGTCACCGGCGTGGTCGGCCAGTTCCGAAACGATCCGCGGGTTCTGGGGTGGGACGTGTGGAACGAGCCGGACAACCCCGCGAAGGACTACCGCAAGGTCGAGCACGCAGACAAGCTGAAGCTGGTCGCGGCGTTCCTGCCACACGTGTTCCAGTGGGTGCGAGCGGTGAAGCCGATCCAACCGTTGACCAGTGGCGTGTGGCAGGGCCATTGGCGCGACCCCGGCAGCCGCAGTGAAATCGCCAGCCTGCAGCTCGAGCTCTCCGACATCATCAGCTTCCACAGCTACGCCGAGCCGTCCGAGTTCGAGAACCGCATTGACGAGCTCGCCCCGCTGGGCCGGCCGATCCTGTGCACCGAGTACCTCGCCCGCAACCTCGGCAGCACGGTCGAGGGCATCCTGCCGATTGCCAAGCGGCGCAACGTCGGTGCCTACAATTGGGGCTTCGTCGCCGGGCGGACGCAGACGTACCTTCCGTGGGACTCCTGGAACGATCCGTACACGACGCTTCCGGAGACGTGGTTCAGCGATCTGATCCACCCCGACGGTCGGGCGCACGACGATAACGAGATTCGCTTCATCCAGAAGCTCGCGGGTTTGAGCACCGCGAGCTAGGGTCCGCGCCTCGACTGACCATCTTTTGTCGGGAATCGACTCGACTGCAGCAGTTTTCGGCATTTTGTGCACAATCTTGGCGAGGTGGACTTTGGGGGCCGGAATTTGTCGGTGGTGGGTGTGATGATGCGGTTATGACGTTGAGCGCCGCGCCTTGTGGGGCTGAGGAGCTCTCGGCCGATGAGCGCCTGGGGGCGCAGTTCGCTGCGCTCGAGGAGTTGGCCGGTCAACGCAACGCCATCGATGGGCGCATCGTGGACATCGTGGCTGCGATCGAGCGTGAGCGGTCGTGGGGTATCACCGGGGCGCGCTCGGTCAAAGCGTTGGTGGCCTGGAAGCTGGGTCTGTCTGATACCACCGCCAAGACGATCACCGCGATCGCCCAGCGCATCGAGGAGTTTCCCCGCTGCACCACCGAGTTACGGGAGGGCCGACTGTCGGCCGATCAGGTCGGGGTGATCGCCCAACACGCCGGCCCGGGATCTGATGAGCACTACGCGCAGCTGGCCTCGGTGGCCACCGTCAGCCAACTGCGCTTTGCAGCCAAACTCGAACCGCGCCCCGAGCCCGAACGCCCCGCCCCCGCCCCCGAACCGTCGCTGAGCAAAACCGTCGGCGAGCAGTCCACCACCTACCGCATCACCTTGCCCGCGTTGGAGGCCGCCAAGTTCGACGCCGCCCTGCAGTCACACCGCGACGCGCTGATCAACGAACACCTGCGC
>NZ_LZSW01000030.1:0-3367 GCF_001665615.1 Mycobacterium sp. 852014-52144_SCH5372336 | reverse complement strand
TTTTTTGATCTGTTTTGTGTGTAAGTGTTTAAGGGCGCATGGTGGATGCCTTGGCACTGGGAGCCGATGAAGGACGTGGGAGGCTGCGTTATGCCTCGGGGAGCTGTCAACCGAGCGTGGATCCGAGGATGTCCGAATGGGGAAACCCGGCACGAGTGATGTCGTGTCACCCAACGCTGAATATATAGGCGTTGGGGGGGAACGCGGGGAAGTGAAACATCTCAGTACCCGTAGGAAGAGAAAACAATTGTGATTCCGTGAGTAGTGGCGAGCGAAAGCGGAGGATGGCTAAACCGTGTGCATGTGATACCCGGCGGGGGTTGTGTGTGCGGTGTTGTGGGGCCTGTGTTCTATCTACCGCCGTGGATAGCAGCAGTGATAAAGCAGTGGGTTAGGTGAAGTGGCCTGGGATGGTCTGCCGTAGTGGGTGAGAGCCCCGTAACCGAAAACTTGTTGCCTGTTGTCGCAGGATCCCCGAGTAGCAGCGGGCCCGTGGAATCTGCTGTGAATCTGCCGGGACCACCCGGTAAGCCTGAATACTTCTCAGTGACCGATAGCGGATCAGTACCGTGAGGGAATGGTGAAAAGTACCCCGGGAGGGGAGTGAAAGAGTACCTGAAACCGTGTGCCTACAATCCGTCAGAGCCCTCCACTTTGTGGTGGGGTGATGGCGTGCCTTTTGAAGAATGAGCCTGCGAGTCAGGGACATGTCGCGAGGTTAACCCGTGTGGGGTAGCCGCAGCGAAAGCGAGTCTGAATAGGGCGTATCACGTCAATAGTGGCGTGTGTAGTGGTGTGTTCTGGACCCGAAGCGGAGTGATCTACCCATGGCCAGGGTGAAGCGCGGGTAAGACCGCGTGGAGGCCCGAACCCACTTAGGTTGAAGACTGAGGGGATGAGCTGTGGGTAGGGGTGAAAGGCCAATCAAACTCCGTGATAGCTGGTTCTCCCCGAAATGCATTTAGGTGCAGCGTTGCGTGTTTCTTGTTGGAGGTAGAGCTACTGGATGGCCGATGGGCCCTACTAGGTTACTGACGTCAGCCAAACTCCGAATGCCGACAAGTTAAAGCGTGGCAGTGAGACGGCGGGGGATAAGCTCCGTGCGTCGAGAGGGAAACAGCCCAGATCGCCGGCTAAGGCCCCTAAGCGTGTGCTAAGTGGAAAAGGATGTGCAGTCGCAAAGACAACCAGGAGGTTGGCTTAGAAGCAGCCACCCTTGAAAGAGTGCGTAATAGCTCACTGGTCAAGTGATTGTGCGCCGATAATGTAGCGGGGCTCAAGCACACCGCCGAAGCCGCGGCAGCAACACCTTGTGTGTTGTTGGGTAGGGGAGCGTCCTGCATCCGGTGAAGCCACGAAGTGATTCAGTGGTGGAGGGTGTGGGAGTGAGAATGCAGGCATGAGTAGCGATAAGGCAAGTGAGAACCTTGCCCGCCGGAAGACCAAGGGTTCCTGGGCCAGGCCAGTCCGCCCAGGGTGAGTCGGGACCTAAGGCGAGGCCGACAGGCGTAGTCGATGGACAACGGGTTGATATTCCCGTACCCGTGTATGAGCGTCCCTGACGAATCCATACTGCTAACCACCCAAACGGTGGCCTACCAATCCCTTCGGGGAGCGGGGGTCACCTGCTGCGTGGGACCCGTGTGGGTAGTAGTCAAGCGATGGGGTGACGCAGGAAGGTAGCCGTACCAGTCAGTGGTAATACTGGGGCAAACCTGTAGGGAGAAACCTAGGCAAATCCGGGTTTCACATATCCTGAGAGGTGATGCATAGCCGAGTGAGGCGAATTCGGTGATCCTATGCTGTCAAGAAAAGCCTCTAGCGAGCGCATACACGGCCCGTACCCCAAACCAACACAGGTGGTCAGGTAGAGAATACCAAGGCGTACGAGTGAACTATGGTTAAGGAACTCGGCAAAATGCCCCCGTAACTTCGGGAGAAGGGGGACCCCCATACCGTCAAGGCCTTCGCGGCCGGCAGCGGGAGGGGGTGGCACAAACCAGTGAGAAGCGACTGTTTACTAAAAACACAGGTCCGTGCGAAGTCGCAAGACGAGGTATACGGACTGACGCCTGCCCGGTGCTGGAAGGTTAAGAGGACCCGTTAACCCGCAAGGGTGAAGCGGAGAATTTAAGCCCCAGTAAACGGCGGTGGTAACTATAACCATCCTAAGGTAGCGAAATTCCTTGTCGGGTAAGTTCCGACCTGCACGAATGGCGTAACGACTTCTCAGCTGTCTCAACCATAGACTCGGCGAAATTGCATTACGAGTAAAGATGCTCGTTACGCGCGGCAGGACGAAAAGACCCCGGGACCTTCACTACAACTTGGTATTGGTGCTCGATTCGGTTTGTGTAGGATAGGTGGGAGACTGTGAAGCCATCACGCCAGTGATGGTGGAGTCGTTGTTGAAATACCACTCTGATCGTATTGGGCCTCTAACCTCGAACCGTCTATCCGGTTCAGGGACAGTGCCTGGCGGGTAGTTTAACTGGGGCGGTTGCCTCCTAAAAAGTAACGGAGGCGCCCAAAGGTTCCCTCAACCTGGACGGCAATCAGGTGTTGAGTGTAAGTGCACAAGGGAGCTTGACTGCGAGACCTACACGTCAAGCAGGGACGAAAGTCGGGACTAGTGATCCGGCACCCCCGAGTGGAAGGGGTGTCGCTCAACGGATAAAAGGTACCCCGGGGATAACAGGCTGATCTTCCCCAAGAGTCCATATCGACGGGATGGTTTGGCACCTCGATGTCGGCTCGTCGCATCCTGGGGCTGGAGCAGGTCCCAAGGGTTGGGCTGTTCGCCCATTAAAGCGGCACGCGAGCTGGGTTTAGAACGTCGTGAGACAGTTCGGTCTCTATCCGCCGCGCGCGTCAGAAGCTTGAGGAAACCTGTCCCTAGTACGAGAGGACCGGGACGGACGAACCTCTGGTACACCAGTTGTCCCACCAGGGGCACCGCTGGATAGCCACGTTCGGACAGGATAACCGCTGAAAGCATCTAAGCGGGAAACCCCCTCCAAGACCAGGCTTCTCACCCATTTCAGTGGGATAAGGCCCCCCGCAGACCACGGGATCGATAGACCAGACCTACACACCCAGCAATGGGTTCAGGGAACTGGCACTAACCGGCCGAAAACTTACACACACTCGCAACCACACCCCACGCGTATCAACCACGCAAACACACCCCACCACCAAAACACCCTTCCCAACACCAACTGGGACACTACAAAGTGAATAAAGTTACGGCGGTCAATAGCGACAGGGAAACGCCCGGACCCATCCCGAACCCGGAAGCTAAGCCTGCCAGCGCCAATGATACTGCCCCACCCGGGCGGAAAAGTAGGACACCGCCGAACACAAATTA
>NZ_LZSW01000029.1:0-15796 GCF_001665615.1 Mycobacterium sp. 852014-52144_SCH5372336 | reverse complement strand
ACCGACAACCCTGCACCGCAACAAAAATCAGCTCTGATCAGCACGAAAGCGCCCACGAAAACACGTGGAGCGCCACATATGTGCGAGTCTAGCTGATGCGGGGGACAAATCTCATCACCAGCTCATCTTCATCGGGATGTCGTCGATCAGGTCCACAACGCGCGACAGCATGGCCAGGTTCGGGATGGTGGAGCGGGCATCTCTCATGTGCTCGGAGCACGTCGACCCGTCACCGCCCAATCCGCGCAGGAACGGAAGCATCTTCTGGCCGACGCTGTCGAACATGATGGCCGTTCGTTCGATCGGTGTGAAATACCCCCACCAGAAGGCATCCCATACGCGGTGGACCTTGCTTTTCAGATCTCCGGTGATCACCAGTCAGTACTCATTGCGCGGACCGGAACCCAACTTTATAAATTGAGGCACTGACATTCCGTCACATCGCTGTCGTCGAGCGCTTCCCGCAGCTCAACGCGGGCTGCACAGCCAAGACGGCTCGACCGGCGCATCCCATCCGCGCTTCTCTGCGACTAAGAACTTCCGCCGGATGCGATGGCTCGACAAAGGTTCCCGTCACCACACTCCAGGTATCAGCCGATACCGAACCTGGTCGAGGTATGCGCTGTAACCGGCCAATTGCTGCCGCAGCATCTTCTCCTCGTCGTCGATGCGCGCGACGAGCAGCAGCAGGACGGGCAGGATGGCGGCCAGTCCCCAGTACGAGTCCAGCGCGAGCGGGGTACCGAGCAACATGGTCAGCGTGCCGGCGTACATCGGGTGTCGCACGACGCCGTACAGTCCGGTCGAGACCAGCGACTGACCCGACTCCACGGTGATCGTGGCTGCGGCATAATCGTTTTGGATGATGACGAGCTGAGAAAGCGTCAGACCCGTCCACACCAGCACATTGCCGAGCACCACCACCGCCGTCGGCACTGTCGACCATCCAAAGCGATGGTCCAGTGCGCTGACCACCAGCACGACGACCACCATCAAGACGATCCCCGCGATGAGGACCCTCTGTACCGGTCGGGTTTCTGCGAACGGGCCCGCCCTCATACGCCTGCGCAACGCGTCGGGACGCTTGATGACGAGATAGATGGTTGGTCCCATCGTGCCGACGATGAACACCGCGATGAAAACCCAAGCGTGCCAATAGTCGAACGTCCCGGCCGGCCAGAACAGCGCCGCGGCGAAGAACGCGAATCCGAACGCGGCCGACGCTAATACCTGCAGAGCGGTCTTCATGTCTGCTCCTTTCAGACCACGTCGCGGTGCCGGTACAGCGCACCGGCCACCCACGTCAGGGCGGCGGCGAGTACCGCCAGAAGGACGAGCGTGGCCACCGAATAGTCGATCGGCGCGGTCGTGCGTCCGATCGGAGAGAGGTCGATCAGCCACTGCGGCAACCGCAACAACGGGCCGAGGTACAGCGCGGTGACGACGAACGCTACCGCCAGCCAACCCAGCACGGGCCGCTGCATCGCGACGGCCACCGCCGCCACGGACGCCATCACCCCCAGTGCGGGAACGAAGGCCAGGCCGGCGAGCGTCAGGCGCAGCACCGTGTTTGGTTCGCCGACCGTGAGTCCCGCGCCCAACCCGTTGCCGAGTCCGGCGGCGAACATCAGCACCACCGAACCGAGCACCGCCGATACGACGGCCGTCGTCAGCCAGCGCCATCGCGACACCGCTCCGGCCAGCACGGCTTCCCCCAGGCCGTTGCCCTCGTCGGTGTGAACCCGCAGCGCGGCGGCGACGACGTACGCGCTCGCCGCGGCCGCGAGGAACTGGGTCATCGTGGTGTACACGCCGTCGGTGCCCTGCTGGGCCATCATCAGCCGGATCACGTCGTTGGTCTCGGCCGCGTCGAGCAGGGATTTGGTCATCGACCCGAATGCCAGGCCGCCGAGGAACAATCCGATGGTCCAGCCGACGGTCTGACCTCGCTGCAGCGTCAGGTGCAGACCCAGCACACCCCTGATGGGGCGGGCGTCGGGATGCTCACCGGTGGACGGAATGACACCGGCGTCGTACTGGCGCCTGCCCTCCAGCGCCGCAGCCAGTGCGATGAGGGCGACGGTGAGCGCGATCAGCAGCGCCAACGGCCACCACCGCAGATCGACGAACGCGCGCATCTGTTGGGCCCACGCGATCGGGGAGAACCAACTCAGCGCACTGCCGGAATTGTCGATCACATCGCCGATTCCACGGACCACCGCAGCGACCGCCAGCACGGCCATGGCCGCGCCGGACGCCGTACGCGACTGGCGCCACAACTGCGCGGTCACCGCGGCCACGGAGCCGAAAAGCATGGCCACCCCGGTCACGCCGAGACACATCGCCGCAGTGTCGATGAGCGAGAAGCCGCTCGCGGCCATCGCCAGCGTCATCGTCACGGTGAGCATCACGTTGACCACGCCGACCAGGATCAGTGCCGCTGCGGTTCGCGCATAGCGGCCCACGACCGATGACAGCACCAACTCGGCTGCGCCGCTTTCCTCTTCGGCCCGGGTATGGCGAATCACCGTGAGGATCGCGAGAATCGACGTGGCGACGATCAGCGTCAGCATCATCTCGTTCGCGATCATCGCGCCGAGGTCGGTCTCGTTGCGCCCGAACATGGGTCCGCCCATCATCATTCCCGCGGGCGTCCTCAGCAGATCCACGCGCGTGAGCCGCTGCGCCTCTTCGGGATAGGCCAGCTCCATCGCGGCGGGCGCATAGGCCATCAGCATCGTCAGGACGGCGACCCAGACGCTGAGCCGGAGCCGGTCCCGGCGCAGAGCCAGGCGCAGCAGGTCTGCGGTGCCCGTCCAGGCGTTCGAACGGCCATGCCGTTGCGTGCGCGGCGCGGACACCGTCATCGTCGTCATCGCGCGACCCCCCGATACTCGCGCAGGAACATGTCTTCCAGAGACGCCGGTGTGACGGTCAGGTCGAGGATCCCGAGCTCGGTCAGAATGCCCATCGCGCGGTCAAGATCGTTGCGGTCGACCGAGAAGACGTAGTGCCCGTCGGTGACCGCGAAGTCGTGGACGAACGGCTCGCCCCGAAGGCGCTGGCCGTCGTTGCGGGTGCGTGCGGTCACGGTCGTGCGCATCAGGTGCCGCAGCTCCGCGAGGGTGCCGGCGCGCACGGTGCGACCGGCGCGGATGATCGTGACGCTGTCACACAGCTTTTCGACCTCGGCCAGGATGTGGCTCGACAACAGCACCGCAGCGCCGCGCTGGACGACTTCACCCACGCACTCCTGAAAAGCCTTCTCCATCAACGGATCCAGGCCAGACGTCGGCTCATCGAGGATGTAGAGCTCGGCGGCGGTGGAAAACGCGGCGATGATGGCGACCTTCTGCCGGTTGCCCTTGGAGTAGGTACGGGCCTTCTTGTGCGGGTCGAGTTCGAAGCGCTCGATCAGCTGATCCCGCCGGGCCGTGTCCACGCCGTTGCCGCGCAGCCGGGCCAGGAAGTCGATCGCCTGCAGCCCGGTTAAGTTGGGCCACAACGTCACATCGCCCGGCACATAGGCGATCCGGCGGTGCAGTGCCACCGCATCATGCCAGGGATCGCCGCCGAGCAGCCGCACCGTGCCGCTGTCCGCCCGCAACAGGCCGAGCAACACGCGGATTGTGGTCGACTTGCCCGCGCCGTTCGGGCCGAGAAAGCCGGTGATCTGTCCCGGCGCCACCGTCAAATCCAGTCCGTCGAGCGCCTTGGTCCGTCCGAAAGCCTTTGTCAGTCCGCGAACTTCGACGGCAGGTCCGTTGAAGTCAGCCTGCCGCCGATGGTGCGCTGTCTGAGCCGTCATCGCGATCTCCTTCTTCCCCGGTGGTGAACGGGATGCCTTTCTCGCGCTGGGCGAGGAACGCGTCGTACATGGTCGAGTCGGCCATCAGCCCTTCGGTGTAGAGCTCGAGGGCGGGCAACACCATGTCCTCGCTGTAATCACGCAACACGGCCCGCAGATCGGTGGGATTGTCGTGCAGCTGCAGATACAGCAAGAAGCCGCCTCCGCCGATCATCCCGAGGTACCGGGCCCTTGCGCGGGGGTCACGGCTCGGCTTGAGTACACCCGATCGAACGCCTTCGTCGGTGTACTGCTCGACCTGGTCGATCATGCGACGCCAGAACGACTTCGCCAGCTCGCTGCCGGACTGCATGCTGCGAACCAGGTACGCCATCAACGGCGCATAGGACTCGATCTCGGCCATCTGGGCGAGCCAGGTCGCCGGATCGCTGGTTTGCATCGACTCGGTCTTGGCTTGGCGGATCTCGTCGGCGATGAAGTCGTCGCACGCCTTGCGCAGTCCGTCCTTGGAGCCGAAGTGGTGAATGACCAGCGCGGCCGACACCCCCGCCGCCTCGGCGATGGTTCGGAGGCCGACGTTGAACCCGTGCTGGCCCCACTGGTCGATCGCGGCATCGCGAATCCGGGCGACGGCCGTGAGATCGTTCGAAGCTGAACGCACGTTCAGTAGACTAAACGCACGTTCAGTCGGTGGTCAAGATGCATGAAAGAGCACGCCGAGATCTGCATGAGGGTCGCGATCGCGCGGCGAGCGCGACCACTGTGCAGAACTCGGCGACCGCAGAACTCGGCGACCGCAGAACTCGGCGACCCGAGGGAACAGCGGAGAGATTTCAGTCGCGCGCGGCGGCGAGCAGGCCGTCGCCCAGCGGGATCAACACCGGGGTGAGCCGGTCGTCCTCGGCGATCAGCCGGGTGGCCTCGCGCACGGCCGCCACCTCGGCGTCGTTGGCGGTGGCGTCGCCGGCCCGGCCCCCGAGCGCCGCGCGGTGCAGCACGATCGCCCCGCCCGGGCGCAGCAACCGGACGGCTTCGGCGACGAACTGCGGCTGATCCAGCGGATCGGCGTCGACGAACACCAGGTCGTACGACTCGTCGGCGAGGCGGGTCAGCACTTCTTGGGCGCGCCCGCTGATCAGACGGCTGCGCCCGGGTCCGATCCCGGCCTCGGTGAACGCCTGCTTGGCGATGCGCTGATGCTCGGGTTCGACGTCGATCGTGGTCAGTACGCCGTCTTCGCGCATACCCGACAGCAGCCACAGTCCGCTGACCCCGGCGCCGGTCCCGACCTCCACGACGGCCTTGGCGGAGGTCAGCTTGGCGAACACGCACAGCAGCGCGCCGACCGCGGGGGTGACGGCGCCTGCGCCGATGTCGAGGGCGCGTTCGCGCGCCGCGGCGACGATGGCGTCCTCGGAGATCGACTGCTCGGCGTGCGAGACGATGGAGTCGGCACGGCTGTGCGGTCCGATGACGTCGTCGGTGCCGGCCATGCCCGCAGCGTAGCCAACCGGTGCGGGCCAGCATCGCGACACGCCCGTTCGCGACGACCCGATCATGCGAATTTTCAGCGGGTTCGCGCAGGTCAAAAATGGGTAGGAAAGCTTTCTCAGGAAATGTTCAGTTTGCTCATATGCCAGGCACGGAACGGTCGGAGACGGTATGTCCCATGGAAAACGGCGGACGCTGGCATCCAGGGGACCAACCAGGGAATACCTATGCGGATCTCCGCGTTGCGGGCAGTAACGAACCGCCGCACCGTGATGGCGGCTGTGACCAGGAGGATCTGACGACCACCATCAAGATGGCGCCGACTTCGATGTCCCACCTCGAACAGTTCGCGGATGGGGAATGGGTCGAGCCTTCCGACGAAATGACCGGCACCGCGGTGTTCGACGCCACGGGCGACAAATCGACCATGCCCTCATGGGACGAGCTGGTACGCCAGCACGCCGACCGGGTGTACCGGCTGGCCTACCGTCTGTCGGGTAATCAGCACGACGCCGAGGACCTCACCCAGGAGACGTTCATCCGGGTGTTCCGCTCGCTGCAGAACTATCAGCCCGGCACGTTCGAGGGCTGGCTGCACCGCATCACCACCAACTTGTTCCTCGACATGGTGCGTAGACGCGGCCGCATCCGTATGGAGGCGCTTCCCGAGGACTACGACCGCGTTCCGGCCGACGATCCCAACCCCGAGCAGATCTACCACGACTCGCGGCTCGGTCCTGACCTGCAAGCCGCGCTGGATTCGTTGCCGCCGGAGTTTCGCGCCGCCGTGGTGCTGTGCGACATCGAGGGACTGTCCTACGAGGAGATCGGCGCGACGCTCGACGTCAAGTTGGGCACCGTGCGCAGCCGCATCCACCGCGGGCGGCAGGCGCTCCGCGACTACCTGGCCAACCACGGCGAGACCGGGGTTGGCAACGGCGACGCGGCCAAAACGGCCTGACGTTCGCGGGCATCCGCACAGCGCGCCGCGCTACATTCGAATGGACGCCGTGACACGCAGCGAGAGGAGCGGGGCGATGGTCGACCCGGGACACGTGTTCCGCCGGGCCTTCTCGTGGTTGCCCTCTCAGTTCGCCTCCCAGAGCGACGCGCCCGTCGGGCCGCGAGAGTTCGGCTCCACTGAGCACCTCTCGACCGAGGCCGTCGCCGCCTTCGTCGACGGTGAACTGAGGCTGACCCCGCATCTGCGCGCCGCCCACCACTTATCGCTGTGCCCGCAGTGCGCCGCCGAGGTCGAGGCCCAGCGCCAAGCGCGCGCGGCGTTGCGGGAGTGCCGGCCGGTCGCCATGCCGAGCTCGCTGCTGGGCCTGTTGTCCGAGATCCCGCACCATGCTCCACCGGAGCCGCCCGTCGAGACGCAGCAGTCCCAGTTTGCTGACAGCACACAGCGTTCTCGGCGCAAGCGCCGGTAGGGTAAGTGCGAAGACCAGCAGCGATCCGCGCCGGCATTCGCAGGCGCTTTCACAGAGGGTGATGACCGGGTGACCAATCTCGACCAGACCGGGCGTGAACGCCTGGAACCGCGCCCTGTCTCGCGGCCGCCCGTCGATCCGGCGGCGCAGCGCGCATTCGGCAGGCCCGACGGTGTCGAGGGTTCGTTCGTGGGCCTCGACAAATATCGCGACCAAGGCGAGTTCACGCCGACCAACCAGCCGCCCGACCCGGTGCTGGCCGAGGCGTTCGGCAAGCCCCATCCCGGCGGCGACTCGCTGCAGCGCCATCCCGCCGACGCGGGCGCGCTCGAAGCCGAGCGGGATCAGGACACCGACTTGGCAGCCGACCCGTGGCGGGATCCGTCGGCGCCAGCCGCTCTTGGCGCCCCCGCCGTCCACGAGCCGCCGCGACCCCCGGCGAATGTCCCCACGGGCAAGTTGGGCGTGCGAGACGTGCTGTTCGGCGGCCGGGTGTCCTACGTCGCGCTGGCGATGTTGGCCATCATCGCGTTGGTGATCGGCTTCGCAGGCGGCTGGGTCGGCCGCAAGACCGCCGAGGTGGTCGAGGCGTTCACCACGTCGAAGGTCACGCTCGACACCACCGACAGCGGTCCGCCGCCCGAAGGTCATATCGCCAAAGTCGCTGCCGCCGTAGCTGATTCGGTGGTCACGGTGGAGGCGACCAGCGATCAGGAAGGTTCGCAGGGCTCCGGCGTCGTCATCGACGGACGCGGGTACATCGTCACCAACAACCACGTCATCTCCGAGGCCGCCAACAACCCGAGCAAGTACAAGATGAAGATCGTCTTCAACGACGGCAAAGAGGTGCCCGCCAACCTCGTTGGCCGCGACCCCAAGACCGACCTGGCCGTGCTGAAGGTCGACAACGTCGACAACCTGACCGTGGCGCAGATGGGCGACTCGGACAAGCTACGCGTGGGCGACGAGGTGATCGCCGCGGGCGCCCCGCTGGGTCTGCGCAGCACCGTCACGGCCGGAATCATCAGCGCGCTGCACCGCCCAGTGCCGCTGTCGGGCGACGGTTCCGACACCGACACCGTCATCGACGGTCTGCAGACCGATGCGCCGATCAACCACGGCAACTCCGGCGGCCCCCTGATCGACATGAACGGCAACGTGATCGGCATCAACACCGCCGGTAAGTCGCTGTCGGACAGCGCCAGCGGGCTAGGGTTCGCGATCCCGATCAACGAGGTCAAGACGGTCGTCGACTCGCTCATCCGCGAGGGCAAGATCGCCCACCCGACGCTGGGCCTGACCGCCCGCTCGGTCAGCAACGACATCGCCTCCGGCGCCCAGGTGGCCAACGTGAAGGCCGGCAGCCCCGCGGAAAAGGCGGGAATCCTGGAGAACGACGTCGTGGTCAAGGTCGGGGACCGCACCGTGGCCGACGCCGACGAGTTCGTCGTCGCCGTGCGTCAGCTCAAGATCGGCCAGGACGCACCGATCGAGGTGATGCGCGACGGCCGGCGGGTCACGCTGACCGTCAACCCGGGTCCCGACACCAAATAGCCGATGTTCGCCAATATCGGCTGGGGCGAGATGCTGATCCTGGTGATCGCCGGTCTGGTGATCCTGGGACCCGAGCGGCTACCCGGCGCAATCCGGTGGACGACGGGCGCGCTGCGGCAGGCCCGCGACTACATCAGCGGCGCCACCAGTCAACTGCGGGAAGACCTCGGACCGGAGTTCGACGACCTGCGCGAGCCGCTCAGCGAGCTCAACAAGTTGCGCGGTATGACGCCGCGCGCCGCGCTCACCAAACATCTGCTCGACGGCGACGACTCGATCTTCACCGGCAACTTCGACCGCAAGCAGGCCGATAAGCCGATCTCCTCGACGGAGCCGCCTGCGCAGACGGCTCCGCCCGCAGCACCGCAAGCGCCCGCGACGACACCGTTCGACACCGACGCCACATAAAGCGGCGAGAGCTCAGATGAAATAGTCCTCGTCGCCGGTCGGGTATCCGCCGCCGTTGGTGGCGATGTGGACATGGTCGAAGTGGTTAGCGGTTTCGTTGCCGTAGTCGGCCGTCCAACTGGGTGCCCCGACGCCCGGGTAGAAGCCCTGCCGCCAGATCACATGGATCACACCCCAGCGCTCCGCGTTCGCCAACGCGATCCCGGCGATCTGGTTACCGAGCGCGATGCCCGCTTCGCTGCCGTGGTTCGGGATCATCACGTCGATCGCCAGGCCGTTCGGGTGCCACCGCAGCGGGTCTTGGCGGTATCCGCCGATCGTCTTGACTTCGGGGAACAACACGCTGATCGCGCGGGCCACCCGAATCGTGTTGACCTGCAACCCGTTTTCGGGCGTGATACCGGCGGGCAACGCGAACGGGGTCGCTGCCGTGGCGACGGGCGCGCTGGCCGCGAGCAACTCCGCTTCGGTGGGTGTGTTGACCCTGGGGGCGGCCGCAGGCGCATCCTGATGCCCGGCCGCGGGCGGGGCGGAATGCTGTGCCGCGGGTTCGGCGGTCTGAGCGTAGAACAGGGCGACGGACAGCGTGATGGACGCAACGAGCGCCAGCAACTTGCCGCGCCCGTTGGCTAACATCGCCCTACCCACGAACAGCACTGTAACGCCTTGTCGGACAGGGTGTGACGGAGTTCGGGCTCGGACACGCGACCGTTATCGACCGGCCGGGTCCAAACCCAGCGACATGCCCGCCAGTCCGCGTTTGCGGCTCGACAGGGCATCGGCGACGCTGCGCAACTCCTTACCGGCCGCCGAGTCCGGTGCGGAGAGCACCAGCGGGACGCCGGAGTCACCTGCCGTCACCAGTTCGGGGTCCAGCGGCACCTGGCCCAGCAACGGCACGTCGGCGCCGATCGCGCGCGACAACCGCTCAGCGACCTGTTTGCCGCCGCCTTCGCCGAAGATCTGCATGGTGGTGCCGTCGGGCAACGTCAGCCCGGCCATGTTCTCCACCACGCCGACGATGCGCTGACGGGTCTGCAGCGCGATCGCTCCTGCCCGCTCGGCCACCTCGGCGGCGGCCAGTTGGGGCGTCGTGACCACCAGGATCTCCGCGCCCGGAATCAGCTGGGCCACCGAGATCGCGACGTCGCCGGTGCCCGGCGGCAGGTCGAGCAGCAGCACGTCGAGGTCACCCCAGTAGACGTCGGCGAGGAACTGCTGCAGCGCACGGTGCAGCATCGGGCCGCGCCAGACCACCGGGGTGTTGCCCTGGGTGAACATCGCGATGGAGATGACCCGGACGTCGTGGGCGACCGGCGGAACGATCATCGACTCGACCTGGGTGGGCCGGTCCGTGATGCCCATCATGCGGGGAACGGAGTGCCCGTAGATGTCGGCGTCGAGCACTCCGACCGACACGCCACGCGCGGCCATGGCCGCGGCGAGGTTCACCGTGACGCTGGACTTGCCGACGCCACCCTTACCGGAGGCCACCGCGTAGACGCGGGTCAGCGAACCGGGCTGGGCGAACGGGATGACGGGCTCGCGCGAATCACCACGCAGTTGTTTGCGCAGTTCGGTGCGTTGTTCGTCGTTCATCACGTCGAGGGTGACCCGCACGGCACCGGTTCCCGGGACGTCGGCGACGGCCCGGCTGACCTGTTCGGAGATCTCGGTCTTCTTCGGGCACGCGGCGGTGGTCAGGTAGATCTCCACATGGACCGCCCCGTCACGTTCGACGGTGACGTTCTTGACCATGCCGAGCTCGGTGATCGGCCGCCGCAGCTCGGGGTCGATCACCTTGGCCAGCGCGCGACGGATCGCGGTTTCCAGGTCAGCGGGTGAATGAGACATCACCGTCGAGTCTAGGCCGACTCGACGGCGGCGCTTAACCGACGGGTCCCGGCGCCGGACCCGGCTGGGCCGCCGGGCCAGGGGCGGGTGCCGCCGGACCGGGTGCGGATGCTTGAGCCGGGCCTGGCGCGGGTGCCCCGACGGGAGCCGGACCGGGTGCGCCGACGGGAGCCGGTGCGCCGATCGGCGCGGGCCCAGGCTGCGGAGCACCCAGTGGTGCGGGCGGCCCCAACGGCGCCGGTGCGGGCGGAAGCATCGGGTTGGCTATCGGTGGCCCACCGAGTGCCGGCTGCAGCGGTGGCGCCGGGTTGTCCTCGATGCAGAACACCGCGCACTCGGGCCGTTGTGGCTGCATCCACGGCGGTGTCCACGGCGGCGGTTGCGCGGGGGCCTGTGGCGTCGCCGGTGCTTGCGGTGCCGGCCCTGGCAGGGGACCGAGCCGCTGACCAGGAACGAAGCCCGGCATATTGCCCATCCGGCTGGCTACCGAGTCGCGCTCGAGCAACGGCATCAACGCCAACGGATCGCCTTCTGGCAGTCCCAGAGCGTTGAGGGGCAGACCCGGCCCGAGGCCCTGGTACTCCTTCAGATCGGTGAGGTGCACGTTGGCGGGGGTGTCTTCCAACGTCGGGACCGATCCGGTGATCGGAGGCAGATCCATCGGCACGACGCCCGTCGCGTACGCCGCGGCCCAGCCCAGCACATTGCGCGCGTAGGCCACCGAGTTGTTGTAACGCAGGATCGCCGACATGACGTGGTTCGGGTCTCGCAGGTTCAGGTTGCCGCTGCACAGATAGCGGGCGGCGGCCAGTGACGAGTCGAACAGGTTCTGCACTTCGGCCTTGCCGTCGCCGTCGCCGTCGGAGGCGTACCGCGACCAGGTGCCCGGCAGGAACTGCATCGGTCCCATTGCGCGGGCGTAGGTGACGCGGTCGGCCACGCGGCTCTGCACGATGATCTCGTTGCCGGGCAGAGTGCCGTCGAGCGTGGGCCCGAAGATGGGGCGGATGGCCGTGCCACGGGCGTCGGTCGCGCCTCCGTTGGCGTGCATCGACTCGATGCGCCCGATACCGGCCAACAGGTTCCAGCTCAGGCCGCAGCCGGGGTAAGCGGACGCCATGATGCGCTCGGCGTTCCGGTACGCCGACAAGGCCATACCGGGAATACCCAGTGCGCCAGGCGAATTCACCACTGCGGCGGGCGGGGGAGCCGACACCGTCGAGGCGGCGATGTGGAAGGCCATCGGTTCCTTGGCGACGGCGACCACCGATGCGCCCGACCGGGCGCCCGGAGACGGTTCGACAGCGGCCAGTGGCGTCACCGCGGCATCCGAGGTCGGGGTCTGCGGGGACGGCGCCGAGGCGCCGACGCTGCCGGCCAGGATGATCGGGGTGATGATGGCCACGCCGAGGCCGGCGCGCATGCGGTTGGCGGATGCCAGCTTCTGCACGTGAGGGCCCGGGATTCGCCGCAGACGCCCCGTTTGGCGCCGCACGGCCTTGAGGGCGGCGGCTCCTCCCCTTATGTGCACTCAACCGTCCTATGTTTGCGATCGCTTGTGAACCAAGTCACCATACCTACTAGATAACCGCCGCGTTACAGCAATTCGTTAGCCACCTGCACTCGACTTTTTCGGCCGGCGCTCACCCGGGTCGCTCCGGCCAGCTTCGTCGTCGTCCGATCCGCCAGCCGGGTGCTGCAGGGAGGCCAGCATCTCGCGCATCTCGTCGAGTTCTCTGCGCAGGTAGTCGCGGGTGACCACCTCGCCGATCGCCAACCGCAGCGCGGCCAGTTCGCGGGCCAGGTATTCGGTGTCGGCCTTGGTCTGCAGGGCGCGGCGACGGTCTTCGTCCAGTGACACGCGGTCGCGGTTTTCCTGACGGTTCTGCGCCAGCAGGATCAGCGGTGCCGCGTAGGCCGCCTGGGTGGAGAACGCCAGGTTGAGCAGGATGAACGGATACGGGTCCCAGCGCAGCCCGACCGCGAACAGGTTCAACGTGATCCAGACGATCACGAGGATGGTCTGCCAGGCCAAGTAGCGCCCGGTGCCCAGGAACCGGGCGATGTTCTCGCTGACGTTCCCGACCGCCTCGGGATCGACGTTGAACGAGAACCGCCGCCGCGTGGCCAGCGGCGTATCGAGCCGGCTGCGGTCGCTCATGAGGTGCCTTCGGCGCCGGTGAGCTCGGGTTCGGTGGTCTCGCGCCAGTCGTGGGGCAGCAGATGGTCGAGCACGTCGTCGACCGACACGGCGCCCAGCAGGTGGCTCTCCTCGTCGACGACCGGCCCACACAACAGGTTGTAGGCGGCGAAGTAGCGCGTCACCGCGCCCAGCGAGTCGTCGGGGGACAGGTTGGGCAGATCGGTGTCCACGATGCCGCTGACCAGATCGGCAGGCGGCTCGCGCAGCAGGCGCTGCAGGTGCACACAACCCAGGTAGTGACCGGTGGGCGTGGCGGTCGGGGGGCGGGTGACGAACACCAACGAGGCCAACGCCGGGGTGAGGTCCGGGTCGCGGACCCGCGCGAGTGCTTCGGCGACGGTGGTGTCCGGGGCCAGCACGACGGGCTCGGATGTCATCAACCCGCCCGCGGTGTCGGGAGAGTGCGCCAGCAGGCGACGGACATCCTCGGAATCCTCGGGGTCCATGCGACGAAGGAACTGCTCGGCGTCGGTCGGCGTCATCGACCCGAGCAGGTCGGCGGCGTCGTCGGGGTCCATCGCCTCGAGGACGTCGGTGGCGCGGTCGGCCGGCAGCCTCCTGAGCACGTCGAGTTGGTCGTCTTCGGGCAACTCCTGCAGCACGTCGGCCAGCCGCTCGTCGTCGAAGGCGTTGACCAGTTCGTAGCGCCGCTTGGCAGGCAGCTCCCGGATCGCCTCGGCCACCTCGACGGCGCGCTGCCCCTCGAACTGGTCGAGTAGTTGCGCGACGCCCTGGCCGGGCATCGCCAGACCCGACGGTGTCAGGCCCTGAACGTCCTGCCAGTCCACCACGTGCACATTGGCGCGCCTGCCCAAGCGCCGGTGTGGGCGGACTGCGACCTTGGTGACCATCCAGTCGCGGGTGCGCGTCTGCTCGATGCCGAGATCGACGACGATCACATCGACGTTGGCCAGCTGCGGCAGGTCCGGATCGTCGACTCGGACGCGGGTTTCGATCACCTGCCCGAGCACGAGCACCTCACCGGGACGCTGGGCGAACCGGCGCAACGACACACTGCCGGTGGCAAGCGTCACCGCGCCGGGATCGATGGACGTCACCCGCAGAATCGGTACGAAAATCCTTCGCCGCGTGAGCATCTCGACAACCAAGCCGAGTACGCGGGGTTGCTGGCGCACCAGGCTGATGCTGACCACCACATCACGGACACGGCCGATGGATTCGCCGTCGGGGCCCAAGACCACCATCCCCGCGAGACGAGCCGCATAGACCCTGTTGACCGCCGCCATGCATCAAAGGGTAGAGAGTGTGGTTGTGGAAAACCGGTATCGACCCCGCCGAACGGTCCTTTCCGTTCCCGGGAGCAGCGCGAAAATGGTCGAGAAGGCGAAAACCCTGACCGCTGACGAGGTGTTCCTCGATCTCGAGGACGCCGTCGCGCCCGAGGCCAAAGCCGAGGCTCGTACCCGGGTGGCGACCGCTCTGGCGGAGCCGGGGTGGGCCGGTCAGCTGCGCGGTGTGCGGATCAACGACTGGACGACGCCGTGGACCTACGCCGACATCATCGAGGTGGTGGCGACCGCCGGTGCCGCACTCGACATCGTGGTCCTGCCCAAGGTCAGCGACGCCTCCCACATCCAGGCGCTGCACTTGTTGCTGAGCCAACTCGAGGCCACCCACGACCTCCCGGTCGGCCGCATCGGTATCGAGGCGCAGATCGAGAATGCGCAGGGCCTCACCAACATTGACGCGATCGCGGCCGCACCCCGGGTGCAGGCGCTGGTGCTGGGACCCGCCGACATGGCGGCCAGCTTGAACATGCGCACGCTCGAGGTCGGCGAGCAGCCGGAGGGCTACGACGTCGGCGATGCGCACCATCACGTGCTGATGCGCATTCTCGTGGCGGCGCGGACGCACGGCGTGCTCGCGATCGACGGTCCCTATCTGAAGATTCGCGACGTCGACGGCTTCCGCCGCGTCGCCGGCCGTTCCGCGGCGCTCGGATACGACGGCAAATGGGTGCTGCACCCCGACCAGATCGTCGCGGGCAACGAAATTTTCAGTCCCCGGCAGAAGGATTACGACCACGCCGAACTGATTCTCGAGGCCTACGAGTGGCACACCTCGCGCGCAGGCGGGGCAAGGGGCGCGGCCATGTTGGGCGACGAGATGATCGACGAGGCGAGTCGGAAGATGGCCCTGGTGATCGCCGGAAAGGGCCGCGCCGCAGGCATGCAGCGCCAAGGCGAGCCATTCCGTCCGCCGCAGTGACGCTCAGGCCCACAACCCTCCGGTGGCGAGCAGGCTCAGGTAAAGCAGTATGTAGACGACGAAGCCTGCGACCGCCAGCCCGCCGATGATCGTGCCCGCCAACGCAATTCCGAATCCGTCCTGTCCGGTGCGTTTGGTTTCGCGCATCGCCATGACACCGAGGATCACCCCGACGATGCACGTCACGCCGCAGCAGAACACCCCGACGAGCGAGCACACCAACGCGCCGATCGCCATCCCGTTCGTGCCCGCAGGACGGATCGGCCGGTAGGGGTCGTATCCGTAACTGCCGAGCGGGTAGTAGCCCTGATAAGGGTTAGGAGGAGAAGCCGGATAGGGCGGCGGATAACCCGGTGAGGGCGGCGTATCGAGCGGCGGCGGCAGCCCCGCATCGGTGGGGTAATCCACCGGTGCGAACGGATCGGGCCTGCCGGTGTTCCCGACCCCGTCCTGGTCGCCGCCGCTCACTGGGTCAGGTGCTCAGCATGGCGATGCCGAAGACGATGTTGAGCAGCAGCGTCGCCGCGCCGACGGCAATGCCGGCGATCGCCAATCCGCGGCCGCCCTCGCCTGAGTTCTTGACCTGGTTCAGCGCCACGATGCCCAGCACGATGCCGATCAGCGAGCCGACACCACAGAGGACGCCGATCGCCGAGGCCACCAGCGAGCCGATCGCCAGACCGTTGGTCTTGTCCTGCGGCATGCCGTAACCGTCGGCATACCCGGGTGCGCCGTATCCCGCGTACGAGGGCGGAGCGCCGTAAGGGGAGGGCGCGCCATAGGGCGGCGGCGGTGGATCTGTCTCTTATACACATC
>NZ_LZSW01000028.1:0-1291 GCF_001665615.1 Mycobacterium sp. 852014-52144_SCH5372336 | reverse complement strand
GGGCAGATTCATACGGTCAGTGCAACATCCCTGGATTTAGGAGCGTTGCGCATGCCAAGTGGTTATCCGCATCCGCGGTCGACGCGGCGGGAGTTGTTCGACCGGGTGTGTCAGGGTGAGCCATTGGAAGTCGCGGCCCGGGCGTTGGGGGTGTCCACGACCGCGGCGGGCCTGTGGTGGCGTCAAGCTGGAGCGATGCAGCTATTGAGGGGGAACAATCGTGCTGGCCATGGCGTCGTGGATCCGGGCGATGCTGATCGACCAGGCGGTAAAGGGCATCGCCTTAGTTTGGACGAGCGCATCGCGATGATGCGTGGTCTTGATGCCGGGCTCAGCGACGCCGCCATCGCCGAGCAGATTGGGCGTGATCGCAGCACTGTCTGGCGCGAAAAGCGCCGCAACCGTAATGCCGACGGGGACTACCACGCCCGCATGGCCCATAGCCGTGCAGCGCAAAACGCCAAGCGGCCTAAAGGGTTCAAGCTCAACGACGCCAGGTTGTGCGCGCCGATCCAGATGTGGATGGACCAGGGGTGGAGCCCCAAGCTGATCGCTGAGGTGTTGGCCCGCGATCACCCCGATGACAGGCTGGCACGGGTGAGCCACGAAACCATCTACAAGTGCCTCTACGTCCAAGGCCGCGGGCAGCTGCGCGCTGATCTGCACAAGCGGCTCTCAACCAAACGTGCGGCACGTAAACCCCGCGGCCACATCGAACGACGCGGCAAGTTCAGTGACGTGATCACCATCAGCAAGCGTCCCCCCGAAGCCGACGACCGCGCCGTGCCCGGGCACTGGGAAGGCGATCTGATCATGGGCACCGGAAATACCAGTGCCATCGGCACCCTCGTCGAGCGCAGCACCCGATTCACCATCCTGCTGTACCTGCCAGATGATCACACCGCCGAATCGGTGGCCACCGCAATGATCGCGGCGATGAGCGAGCTGCCGGCCCATCTGCGGCGCACCATCACCTGGGACCGCGGCACCGAAATGGCCAACTGGCAAGACATCGCACTGCAGCTACGGGCCCCGGTCTACTTCTGCGACCCGCACTCACCCTGGCAGCGCGGCTCCAACGAGAACACCAACCGACTACTGCGGTTCTGGTTCGAAAAGGGCACCGATCTACGCGCGCACACCAAAGCCGACCTCAAACGCATCCAAGACACCCTCAACACCCGACCCCGACCCACCCTGGACCTCGACACCCCCGCCGACCGACTCAACGCACTCATCACCCAAGCAGCAGCATGAACCCCGAATGTTGCACCAACCACTTGACTTCGAA